>JAKDLC010000335.1 GCA_030453055.1 Nitrosospira sp. | reverse complement strand
TACTGATCATTATTGACTAACCCCGCATTTATCCGGGAGTAACAAAAAATGTTCAGAGGTTTTCTCAACCGCTATCTTACCGCAATGTTTTGCTGTATGACGCTGCTGTTTGGGGCCAACGCATCTCAAGCCGAGCAAGTAGTCGTCTATTCGGCGCGCATCGAGCAACTCATCAAGCCGATGTTCGATGCCTTCACCAAAGATACCGGTATCGCCGTAAAATTCATTACCGACAAGGAAGGCGCATTGCTCGCGCGGCTCAAAGCCGAGGGAAAAAACACGCCCGCCGACATGCTGATCACGTCCGACGCGGGCAACCTGTGGGAAGCCGCGCGAGAAGGACTATTGATGCCGGTCGAATCAAAAACGCTGGCGGCGAATATTCCCGCCTATCTACGCGACCCCCAAGGGCGGTGGTTTGGCCTGTCGGTTCGCGCCCGCCCCATCATTTATAATACGCAAAAAGTGAAGCCTGCCGATCTTTCGACTTACGAAGCGCTGGCTGATCCGGAATGGAAAGGGCGATTGTGCTTGCGCACTTCCAAAAAAGTTTATAACCAATCCCTGGTCGCAATGATGATCGCCGAGCACGGGGAAGCGAAAACCGAACAAATCGTGAAAGGCTGGGTAGCCAATCTGGCCACCGATCCTCTATCGGACGATACTAAAGCGATGGAATTCGTCGCCGCGGGAAAATGCGACGTCACCATCGTCAACAGCTACTATTATGGTCGTCTAATGCAAAAGAATCCGGAATTGCCATTGGCGATTTTCTGGCCTAACCAGGAAAACAGCGGTGTGCATGTCAACATTTCAGGTGCGGGTGTGACCAAGTATGCGCGTCACCCTGAGGCGGCGATCAAGTTGCTGGAATTCCTTTCATCGGAAAAAGCGCAAAACCTGTTCGCCGACGTCAATATGGAATATCCGGTCAATCCCGTGATAAAACCTGATCCTGCGGTGGCCGCTTGGGGAACGTTCAAGCAGAATCAGATAAACGTGAATACAGCCGGTGAATTGCAAAAGGAAGCGATAAAACTCATGGACCGGGCCGGTTGGCGATAAGCCGGCTCGCGACAAGGGTCAAGGTGGAACATGAGGCGCTTAACGCCTGCCCATCGCGCCTCGGGAGGTTGGCGTCTCGTCCCGTTTCTGGTAGCTGCGCTGGTGCTGATTCCTGTCGGCGCCGTCATCTCGTCATCCTTTGCCGCTACCGGCGATATCTGGCGACATCTGGTTGAAACCACGCTGCCCGGCTTGCTGGTCAATACGTTTTGGCTCGCTCTGGGAGTCGCTTTCGGCACCGCGCTGCTGGGGGTGAGTCTAGCCTGGTTTACCGCAGTGTGTGAATTTCCGGGGCGAAAATTCTTTTCCTGGGCGCTTTTGCTGCCGCTCGCCATTCCGGCATACGTTACGGCATTCGTGGCGCTTGGTCTATTCGATTATACCGGCCCGGTGCAAACTGCGCTGCGCTCCTGGCTGGGAACGGATCTGCCCTGGTTTCCGAACGTGCGTGGCAGGCTGGGCGTTACCATTGTCATGATTCTGGCGTTTTATCCCTATGTCTATTTGCTGGCGCGCAATGCCTTTCTCACTCAGGGCAAACGCTCGCTGGAAGCCGCCCAATCGCTGGGCTTCAATCGCACACAGGGGTTTTTCAAGCTGGCGCTGCCGATGGCGCGCCCATGGATTGCGGGCGGCATGATGCTGGCGCTAATGGAAACCTTGGCGGATTTCGGTACCGTGGCGATTTTCAATTACGATACCTTTACCACTGCCATCTATAAAGCCTGGTTCGGTATGTTTTCCTTGTCCGCGGCTTCTCAACTCGCCTCATTGCTGATTATTATCGTCTTTGCAATCATCGTCGTGGAACAACGGTTTCGTTCGCGTATGCGCTATGCCGAAATGAAGCAAAGTGCACGCGTCGATCGCATTGCGCTCAGCGGCTGGCGCGCATGGTCGCTGGCCGGCTTCGCCTCAGCCACATTGTTTTTTGCATTTTTGCTGCCGGTCGCACAACTGGGTATTTGGGCGGCGTCTGTTTTCGCTCAGGATTTCGACCGGCGTTACCTGGAATTCCTCGGACATTCGCTGCTGCTGTCCACTTTCGCGGCTCTACTTACCTGTTCTGTCGCGCTGCTCGTGGTCTACGCGGCGCGCCGCCACCCCGATGCGGCCACCCGCGCGGCAGTGCGCATTGCAACTATCGGCTACGCCCTGCCTGGCGCCGTTCTGGCGGTAGGAATTTTCATCCCGGTTGCCTGGCTGGACAACTGGCTGAGTGAAACCGCCATGCAACTATTTCATATGGAAACCGGATTACTGATCCAGGGCACGCTCGCCACCATGCTGATCGCCTATATGACGCGTTTTCTCGCGGTAAGCCACAGCCCTATAGACAGCGCCATGCAGCGTATAACCGGGAGCATCGATGAAGCCGCGATGGGGCTTGGTGTGAGTGGATGGACGATGCTGCGGCGCGTGCATTTGCCCATTCTTAAAGGTGGAATATTTACCGCCGCCACGCTGGTATTCGTGGACGTTATGAAAGAAATGCCCATCACCCTGATGACGCGACCCTTCGGTTGGGATACGCTCGCCGTAAGAATTTTCGAAATGACTTCGGAAGGAGCATGGGAGCAAGCCGCGCTGCCCGCGGTGGCGCTGGTGCTGGCAGGTCTGCTGCCGATCATATTGCTCGTGCGGCAAACTGAAAGATAAATTGGAGTTCTAAGCCCAAACCAGCGGAATCTTTAACTGATTGAAACTAAGTATATTTTATCGTGCTATCACCTTCAGCCCGTCCCTGCGTAATGAACCATCTGGCCCTATGTGCCGATAAAGCGTCTGGCGAGCGACGCCTAATTCCTTGCAGAGCTCGTTAACGACCGTCTCCCGTTGACCCATGGCCGCCATGG
>JAKDLC010000334.1 GCA_030453055.1 Nitrosospira sp. | reverse complement strand
TCTCATGCCCCAGCACTGCGGCGAGTTCTGCCTCGGAGTTAAGGTAGGCGAGGATACCCCGCGTGATATAAATATACCCGCCGGGCAGGGCAAAAGCGTTTACCTGAGGACTGTCGACGACAGTGAAGTGATAATCGAGCTGTGGACGGTGGCTTTTTTTCGCGAGCTTTTGCCCGATCTCGTTGACATACTTTTGCAAGGCCGGCAAGTCGTCATAGACGTCATATGCTTTGCTGATCTCGGCGGCGGCCTGCCGCCCCTTGCGCATTTCATCGGCCTCCGACATGACCGTGAAATTCCGGTCGCCGGTAACCGGATTGATGGCGCAACCAGCGAACAGGAATAAGCAGCCGAGTGCAACGGTGAATCGAGATGCGGTAACGATCCTCATAAAGCGATTTTAACGCTGAAAATGAAAATCAGCAGGAAAAAGCAGCGGAAGAAAGACGCAGAAAATAAAAAAGGGCAGCCTGAAGCCACCCTTTGGTTTCTGTAAGAAATTTTTATTCGTTAAGCCGCCGGCTGCTTGTCCGCCTTTTTGCCGTATTTCTGACGGAATTTCTCAACCCGCCCGGCAGTGTCAACGATTTTTTGCTTGCCGGTATAAAACGGGTGACAGACCGAGCAAACTTCAATATGCAAAGGTTTGCTCATGGTCGAACGGGTTTTGAACGTATTGCCGCAACTACAGGTCACGGTGATTTCCTGATAATCCGGATGAATTTCTGGTTTCATGATTTGTATCCTTGATCGACGCTCGTCCCGCGGAAGGCGCATATTATGCTTTAATCCCGAAGGAGTTGCAATAATCTCGATGTGGATTGTAGAGCGCAAATAAACTGTCCGGGTCGGGAGAAATGCGTAGTTTGCTGAAGTGCTTCTATCAGTGTACCGATGGTCTTTACGGCAAAGTACTACACCCGCCGCATCGAATCGAAGAAATCCGCGTTGTTTTTTGTGGCCTTGATTTTGTCGAGCAGGAATTCCATTGCATCCATGTCATCCATCGGGTAGAGCAATTTGCGCAGCACCCAGATCTTTTGTAATACATCCGGTTTGATGAGCAATTCTTCCTTGCGTGTGCCGGATCGGTTGACGTTGATCGCGGGGTAGGTGCGTTTTTCCGCCATGCGCCGGTCGAGATGGATTTCCATGTTGCCGGTGCCTTTGAATTCCTCGTAGATCACGTCATCCATGCGCGAGCCGGTATCGACCAGCGCGGTGGCGATGATGGTAAGGGAGCCACCTTCTTCGACGTTGCGCGCGGCGCCAAAGAAACGCTTGGGACGCTGTAATGCGTTGGCATCGACGCCGCCGGTCAATACCTTGCCCGAAGCGGGCACCACGGTATTGTATGCGCGCGCCAGACGCGTGATCGAATCCAGCAGGATGACTACGTCCTTCTTGTGCTCCACCAGCCGCTTGGCTTTTTCGATCACCATGTCGGCCACTTGCACGTGACGCACGGCAGGCTCGTCGAAAGTGGAGGAGACCACTTCACCTCTGACCGAACGGATCATCTCGGTGACTTCCTCGGGACGCTCGTCTATCAGCAGCACCATGAGCATAACATCGGGATGGTTGGCGGCGATCGCATGAGCGATATGTTGCAGCATGACGGTTTTTCCCGATTTGGGACTCGCCACCAACAAACCGCGTTGCCCCTTGCCGATAGGGGCGATGAGATCGATGATGCGGCTGGTGACGTTTTCTTCGGCCTTGATGTCACGTTCAAGCAATAGTCGCTCGGTAGGAAAAAGCGGGGTGAGGTTTTCAAACAGAATCTTGTGCTTGGAGTTTTCGGGGGGTTCGTTATTGACCTTATCCACCTTGACCAGTGCGAAGTAGCGTTCGCCATCCTTTGGCGTGCGGATTTCGCCTTCGATCGAATCGCCCGTGTGCAGGTTGAAGCGCCTGATCTGGCTGGGAGAGACATAAATGTCATCGGGTCCCGCCAGATATGAGGTGTCCGGCGATCGCAGGAACCCGAAACCGTCCTGCAGCACTTCCAACGTGCCTTCGCCAAAAATGCTCTCTCCCTTTCGCGCCTGATTTTTCAGCAACGCGAAAATAAGATCCTGTTTTCGCAGGCGGTTGGCGCCGTCTATTTCATTGGCGATAGCCATCTCTACCAGTTCGGTGACATGAAAGTTCTTGAGGTCGGATAAGTGCATGGACGGGATTCGTGGGTGAAAAAGCAGGGGGGCGTAATGCGTCAAAAAACGTTGGGGGAATGCGATGGGGTGGAGCAAGAATCAGAAGCGGTGAATCTGATCGGATTCCGCTTTAGGAAGATGATAGTGGTAGTTAAAAGGATAGCGGCTTTAGATGTGGCTGTCAATAAAAGCGGTCAACTGGGATTTGGAGAGAGCGCCGACCTTGGTCGCCTCGATGCTTCCATTCTTGAACAGCATAAGCGTGGGGATGCCTCGAATACCGTATTTTGGCGGCGTAGCCTGATTCTCGTCTATATTGAGTTTCGCCACCTTGAGGCGTTCTCCGTATTCCTTGGCTACTTCATCCAGAATGGGTGCGATCATCTTGCACGGCCCACACCATTCCGCCCAATAGTCCACTAACACAGGCACGGCTGATTGTAATACTTCGGCTTCAAAGGTTCCATCGGAAACGTAGTGGATATGCTGGGTCATGGAGTTCTCGTTCAAGGGTTGATCATATTCGGCTAAGATGCACGGCAAGGCGGAGGGATATGGATGCTATCAGGCGGAATTCGCGGAACTGGCGGAATCGAAGGATTGGTCAGAATGGTTTACGGGATAACAAAGATTACATGCTCGTTTTACTTTTGCTTATATGCTAGCGAAAAAATGGGTGAAAGGGAAGTATTATATTATAGTCCATTGTAATTAGTGTAGTGAGTCAGAGATATCGTTACTTAAAAATGACTGGATTGCCGCCATA
>JAKDLC010000333.1 GCA_030453055.1 Nitrosospira sp. | reverse complement strand
CTTTCGATATTCACACCGATTGTCGCCACATGATAACCGTACCGTGTCACGTCTATCAACCCGCGCCGCAAGATAATCTACTGTTCATCCGGCGTGAAAATATCGTGAATTCGTCGTTCCGGTCCGACCCGATCCGTCCCATCGCCACCCTCCCCCGCCTTGGGGATTCAGAGACTTTACAGCCCACCATGATTGAGATAGGATTGAGTCTCATTTGCATTTAAGGAGACAAAACCATGATGACCCCGACGCCTTCCGATATCTATGACCCCCCGGATACCCAGGTGCTTGAAGTGTATACAGACGCACTGAGAGCCCTCGTCACCGCTCTGGGATGGCAGATTGACCCCGTACGTCTCCATGCCGATCTCCAGAAGATCGCAGGCGTCACCAGGCGAAGCGGTCACGGCGCGTCGGCGGGATTGATCGATGAACTCGCGCATACGGTCGAGACCAGGCTTCTTACCACGAACGTAAGTATCGAGCGCATCATCATTCCTTTCCGCTGACAGCGGACGCCCGCAGCGATCGATCCCGCAAATCTTCGACTCATCTATTTGTCGTAGGTAGTCAGTTGCGCTCCCGTCGGCGCGATAATCGTAGCAAGAAGACGGGCCGGCACGGTCCGGCTGGGGTTCTCCATGAACGAGTGTACCGTCCCCGGCGGCTCGCTCCAGCTTTGCCCGGCGCGATACTCGATTATTTCGCCGCTGTTCAACTGCGAACGAACGATACCCTCGAGCACATAGACAAACACGATGCCCGCATGGCGATGGCTGGCGGTCGCAGCCTCAGGTGCCAGATTCACCACGACCGCGGTCAGGGTATGTCCGGGATCATCGGGAAGTACCTGCGATGCAACGGGCGTGAGTGTCACGCCGCTGGAATTTCCACCGCCCCTCTTTTTATCAACCGCATCGGCCGCATCGGCTGCATTAGCCATCCCTCCCGCGCATAAGAAAACAACCGCGAGAAATATTTTAATGATACGCGTCAATCGATTGGTTAAACCCGATTTCATTCATCTCCTCCATTGATAATCTCGTTGTGAATGCGAGCAGTAGCGAAGTTAGTAAAAAATATGGAACTCAGCCCGGATGTTTCATAAATTGACGCGCACCCTTGCTGGTCTTTTGTTTTGTATGGGAATTTTGCTCAGTCGGGCGTATGAGTCACTACGCCACTCCCTCACAAAATCCCCATACAAAACAAAATCCTGCGCAATCATCACGCGAATTTATGAAACATCCGGGCTCAGTAAAATGTAGCTCAATGAAAACCATCAGCAATTACCGCGTACCCTCACGCCGGCTGAAGAAATATATACGCCGCCAGGATATAACGCTACCATACGCCGGCAAATAAACAACCCTATCTCGTAACATCGTCGCAAGCCGGGATTACGGCAACGAACTCAAGCCAATATGAAAGTCGGATCAGAAGTTCGCAGTCCGGAAAATCAGCCTCATGCAAGCCCCATCGGTTCACTCAGCCGGATGCATGGCGCTTATGCGGGACGCAACATGGCGGCAAAGTTCATGCTGCTCTTTTTTGGCATCGCCTTATGGCACAAGGAACTGGCCATGTTCGCCGGCAGCCTCCTCGCTTTGACCTGGCTTCTACACGGCGGCCTGCGTCAACTTGGACAGACCATCAAAGAGCCCCTGGTATTGGCGATACTTGTTTTCTGTACCGTGCTGTTGCTGGGAATTCTCTGGAGCGACTACCCCGACTCCGGACGCTTCAGATGGGATAAGTACCTGGGATTGATGATCTTCATCCCCTATTCATCTCTACTGAACAAAGAACGATTGCCCTGGGCGATCACGGGCCTGATCATCGGGTATTCAGGGGTTTTACTCATGGGTATCTACTATCAGTTTTTTTTGGGAGTGCAAGGCATCCCTCCCCTCAGAATGGTCTACCTGCATTTTTCGATGATGCTCGGGGTTGGCGTCATACTGGCATTCTATCTGATGGCCACAAGCGACAATAAAAAAGCGGGGGGGTTATTGTGGTTGCTTGCGGTCTCTTTACTATTTATGCAGTTCAATCAAAACGGACGCGGGCCCCTCCTGGCTACAGTTCTCACATTGATGCTTTTACTCGTTATGCTCTACCGAACGCAAATCAGCAAACTTCTTGCTGTAACGGCTGCGGTGATCATGATGACAGGAGTTTTCGCATACCATAGCAGCAGTTTCCATGAAAGGCTCTCTCAGGCGCAAAGTGATGTCAGACTATTTCAA
This sequence comes from Nitrosospira sp., assembly GCA_030453055.1. GTDB lineage: Bacteria > Pseudomonadota > Gammaproteobacteria > Burkholderiales > Nitrosomonadaceae > Nitrosospira. Next base: position 673 of record JAKDLC010000333.1, on the reverse strand, counting down.
CAAGAGCAATTCGAGACCAGCACGGGGTATCGTCTTGCCGTGTGGGATGTCGGTTTGCATGCCATTGCTCAACGCCCCTGGTTCGGCTATGGTACGGGTATGGCTAAAAGCGCTTTTGAAACAACCGCCGAAACCTACAAGGATGGTCGCTACAAAAATCTGGTGAATTTCACTAAAAATCTGCACTACCACAACGACATGATCGAGATTGGCGTCTATCTCGGAGCATTTGGGTTATCGGCTTATGTCTTTTTGCTGTGGGGTTGGTTTCAAACCCTGCGGGCGCACCGGCTGCCCATACTGGGAGCGGCTTTGATATGTTTTGTGTTTCTGGCAGGACTCATGGATGTAATTTTTATTTATGGTCAGATTCCTTCCCTGCTTCTTGTGATAACCGCGATTGCCATCACCTGGAAAAGGAATACCGGCGAATGAATAAATCGATAAAACGGCCTATCAAGGCGGCATTCAAGGACTTGAAATACGGTTTCAATTTGGCATTCTATTCCCTCTCAAGAAAGAACCGCAAAAAAAAGCCTTTGATCAGGTATTGTGAAAACGGATCGGTATCGCCGGATTACGATAGGCCGGTATGTCTTTTTTGTAATTATGACAAGGAAAGCGTCATCAGAGACCATGTCTACCATTATCTTAATGCGCTGGTGCTGGCGGG
>JAKDLC010000332.1 GCA_030453055.1 Nitrosospira sp. | reverse complement strand
CGGCGTCAACGTTTTAAAGGGATGCTCGATGACGATATGGGCTTCATAATTGATGATCTCCCCAGGCGAGAAGCCCGTCTTTATGAAAATTGACAACCGGAGCGCGATACGCTCCCGATCGACAGTCCACGATCCACGGTGATCCGTGGGCGCGCATCCATGACGCCGTAGGCGCTTTCCCGCTGTAACCTCCCTTTTATTAAACCGGCGTCACAAGGTTGGCGGGAAAAGCCTCGCCCTGACCTTTGCTATTGATCCGGCGGGCATACGGTCCAAACGTCATATCAGCAGCCGGTACCCACCAGCCAGAATAGCGAAATTCATACTATTCTTCCGTCAGCGGCGCCGTTAAGCGGCGCTAGCGTTCGCTATCACATTAAGCCACTTTACACAGATTTAAGTTGACAAAGTATCCAGCAACTGGTAGCCTGCAATCTCATGGAGTACTTCGCCGCATATTTTTTGCACATTCTGGTCGATGAGATTCGAGGCGTCTTATGAAAACAAAAAAAATTCTGGCAATCGTCGCCATGCTCAGCTTCGTGGTTTCGTGCACGCCGATGAGCCCTTACGAGACTGTCGACAGTCCCGCTGTCCTTAAAATTGTTCAGAATGCCAAAACCCGCAGCCAACATGAGGCCCTGACGAAGTACTTCGAAAATTTGGCACGGGAGATGCGAGTCAAGGCGGCGGAACAAAGAACACTGTTCGAGCATTACCAGGAAAAGGGCTACCTCTATGGCCGGCAAGCTCAGAATAACCAATCGCATACATGGGCTCTGATGAATAGATATGAGCTCGCTATAGACAAAAGTCTTGCCAAGGCGGCCTTTCACCGAAAAACGGCGGCGGAACTCGCGCGGAACGATTCTGCGACCAATGCCCGGCAAACTGCTAACGTTACCACCGGCGCAAACTCCGGGAAAAACTAGGAAACCGCACACTTTACCCCGTCCAACTAGCGGATTTAGCGAAGTAATCGGCCTGACGGCCGCAAGGCGCTGGAAATAAACACTAATTTACTTAAGGCAATACCAATCCCATATACCATTTTCGACATCACATTAAATCAATGAGTTAATGTGTGTTTCTTGAGAGAGGTTGAACTTCTCGGCACGACTGAACGGGTTACACAGGGGGGAATCAGAAGCAAGGACATAATAAAGGAGGGCGAGAAAATGCAGACAAGCTTAGGATCGACGGAAATGGAGACACGCACGAAACGCGACAGCATGTTGATGAAAGCCCATGCGCTGATCGACTGGGAAGGACTCCGTGACAAAGTAGCTGAGCTCTACAGACGCGAAACCAACCGTGGCGGAGGACAGTCCCCCATGGATGCGTTGGTCATGTTCAAGGCCGTATTGCTGGGCCAGTGGCACAGTTTGTCGGATTCGAACCTTGAAGAAGCGCTGCGCGTGCGCATTGATTTCATGCAGTTCTGTGGTCTGGATGTTTCTGACGCTTTGCCGGATGAAACCACGCTGTGCCGCTTTCGCAATCGCTTGATTACGTCAGGCAGGCTCGCCGAATTGCTCGCCGGCGTGAATGCACAGCTACAGCGCCATGGTCTCATGGTCAAGCACGCCCACGGTGCGGTGATCGACGCCACGCTTGTGCAATCGGCGACTCGTCTCAAGCGTGACATGATTACCGAGCCGGATGCCGCGAGTACGCTTGGGCTCAATGAAGACCCTGAACCATTGAGCTCGGCAACGAGGTCGTCCGGTTTGGCCAGGTGCAACGAAACCCGGAGGACTGACCCAGATGCGATGTGGATCAAGCGAGGCACGCCGGAACTTCAACGCAACCGGATCACGTCTCAAGAGCGGTCTCGTGCATCGCGGCACTAGCAACGCGGCAACGCAGAACTATGCCAGGAAGATTCCATTGGTAAAGAAATTGGTCCCATTGATACTTCTTGTTGTCCTGGCAATGGTCAGCGTTGCTGCCTTGAGCGGATTAGCCAGGAATGTGGCTCAAAAGCTAACATTCTTCGGCGACCCGTTATGCAGAATGGTATGGAAAAAACAGAAACGGTATCAGATTGCGCAAAATCTGGCTGAAGTAGAGAAGCTGAAAAACATTGAACGTTAGTGTAGTGAGTCAGAGATATCGCTACTTCCTTCCGGATTTATTCATTTGAACCGGTTAGGTAACGATATCTCTGACTCACTACACAAGTTTCGCAGAAGGTCCGCTTTATCGCGCAGCGTTACCAATGCGTGCGCCGGGGCGCCAAGATATGGAAGGGGCGTATCAAGGGCGATAAAGCAGGCGAGTTCGTGTCGATAGGCTGGCGGAATCCTTATGGGGGAGGCATCAGGCTTCCACGCCGGCCATGACGGGCTAGCGATGATCGCTTAGGCGGCATCGCTAGCCATACGATTACCGTTATGATGGTGCCAATGACCCCGCTATCAATCCGGGATACGGGTCGCTATCCGCAGCAGCAGTCCGATTGCGCCTGAATGGTGGACATCGGACGATCCCAAACGAACAAAAGACACAGCAGTCGCCGGGACGGGGAATTTCCCTGCCCTGCTACACAAGACTCACGTGGGTTCGTACCGCTTTACATGGATCTTTTTTCCCTGCGCACGCTGCTTGGCCACATCGTAGGCCAACTGCATTCGCATCAGGTGATCCATCTTCGGACCAAATGCCTTCTCGATGCGCAGCGCCATCTGCGGAGAAAGATCAGTCCGCTCGTTAAGCAATAGGGAGACGGTCTGCCGCGAGACACCGAGAATGTCTGCGGCATTCGAAACGGAGAGGTTCAGCGGGTTAATAATCTCCCGGCGAATAAGCCCCCCGGGATGAGGCGGATTGTGCATCGGCATAGTGCTGCTCCTTACTGTAAAACGCGCCTGGTGTAGTGAGTCAGAGATATCGTTACATAACCGATTCAAATGAATAAACCGGGAA
>JAKDLC010000331.1 GCA_030453055.1 Nitrosospira sp. | reverse complement strand
AAATCGTCAAAATCTGTCCTCGCCCAGTCACTTTTTCGCTTCGATTCTTCAAGTCAGACAGGCTGCCAGTGGTAAAATAAACCTGATGACCCAATCCTCAAGCATATCCATGTCCGATAATTGGCTCAACAGGGTAAACTGGTCCGACGACGGACTGGTGCAGGTGGTGACGCAGGAAGCGTGCACCAACAAGGTACTGATGGTTGCCTGGATGAACCGCAAGGCGCTTCAACTTACTGTAGGAACCAATGAGGCGCATTACTGGTCGCGTTCCCGCAAGAAAATCTGGCATAAAGGCGAAAAATCAGGTCATGTGCAGAAAGTAAAGGAAATTCATCTCGACTGCGATGAGGATGTCCTGCTGCTGACAGTGGAACAAGTTGACGGCATAGCCTGTCATACAGGCAGACACAATTGCTTTTTCAATAAACTGGAAAACGGTCAGTGGATAGTGGTTTCTCCAGTGATCAAAAATCCCGAGGAGATTTACAAGAAATGACTGATGTGAATATTCTTTACCGCTTGGCCGAAACCATCGAAGCCCGTAAGAGCGCGGATCCCGCGGCTTCCTATGTAGCGAGGCTACTGCATGAGGGGCAGGACAAGATTCTCAGAAAGGTCGCGGAAGAGGCGGTAGAGATACTGTTGGCTTCAAGAGACGACGATAAGCAGCATATTGCGCGCGAAACGGCGGACCTGTGGTTCCACTGTTTAGTGCTGCTGGCTCACCACGGCTTGGGGCCGGACGATGTGCTGGGTGAATTGCGGCGCCGGGAGGGAATTTCGGGCATAGACCAAAAGGCTTTACGAAAGCTGGGTGCAAATGGATAACTGCATTTTCTGCAAGATCGCGCGGGGAGAAGTTCCCAGCAAGAAAGTATATGAAGACGCGGATGTTTTCGCATTTCACGACATCCACCCCGCAGCCCCGGTACATTTCATGTTGGTGCCCAAACTGCACGTCGGTTCACTGGCCGATGTCGAAGACAAGCATCGCGGTTTGCTGGGTAACATGATGCTGCTGATACCCAGGCTGGCGAAGGAACAGGGCTGCACGGACGGCTTTCGTACCGTTATCAACACCGGACATGTGGGAGGGCAGGAGGTTTACCACCTGCACGTTCACATCATCGGTGGCGGGGAACGCCTGCCTGCCATGATCCCCCGCCCGAGATAAAAGGAGTATATGATGGGGTCATTCAGTATTTGGCACTGGCTGATCGTTCTGATAATCGTTGTTCTGGTGTTCGGCACCAGGAAACTTCGCAATCTTGGCAACGATCTGGGCGGTGCGGTGAAGGGCTTCAAGGAAGGGATGAAGAGCGCCGATGAAGAGGAAATATCGCCTCCGCCTCAGCAAACGGGAGGTCAGACCATCGAAGGTGAAGTCAAGGATAAGACACACACAAAATTATGATGGGAATCCGTAAAAGTAGAAAAACGTCGAGTCACTGACCGGATTGGATTTCAACCGCTGCCTTGCTGCATTCACCGGCGACCCTTCCAAAAAATGTTCGATATCAGTTTCACGGAAATTCTCATCATAGCAGTTATAGCTCTGGTCGTTCTCGGTCCGGAACGGCTTCCCCAGGTAGCGCGTACGCTGGGACATCTCTTCGGGCGGGCGCAACGTTACGTTAACGACGTTAAAAGCGATATTCAGCGCGAAATGGAACTCGACGAACTAAGGAAATTGAAAACTTCGGTACAGGAGGCCGCTCATTCCCTGGAAAGCACCGTACGAGCGGAAATGAACCAGCATCAGGGCGTAACAGGCGCAACGGAAACGGAATCCACAATTGCGACGACTTCCGTAGCCACCCCCGGAACTGCGACAGAAACTTCTCCGCCGTCCGATTCTCCCGCCACTCCGATCAAACCCGCCAAACCGTTAGACCGATCAAAGCCTGATCCGGATGACGCAGCCGGAGCGGATGTCGCCCGTAGCTAGTGTAGTGACACTAGCAGCCTCCCGGACACAATATTCCGTGATGCCTCGGCATGCCAAGCCGGCTCAAGTCACCCGCTCGCTTTCATCTTTCACCACATGAGTATCGACCAAACATTTATTTCCCATCTCGTGGAATTGCGCGCCAGGCTGCTGCGCATATTTGGCGGACTGGTACTTGGTTTTTTGCCCTGCGCCTATTACGCGCGGGAGCTATACTCATTGCTGGCGCAGCCTCTGCTGGAGAAGCTTCCGCAAGGCGGACAGATGATCGCCACCGAAGTCGTCACGCCTTTTTTCGTACCAATGAAAGTCGCCATGATGACCGCTTTTGTCATCACCCTGCCGTATACGCTTTATCAGGTGTGGGCGTTCGTTGCACCGGGACTCTATTCTCACGAGAAACGGTTGGTATTGCCCCTGGTATTCGTCAGCAGCTTTCTGTTCATTTGCGGCATGGCGTTCGCCTATTTTGCGGCACTACCCCTGGTATTCGAATTCGTTACCCATTTCGCGCCACAGGGTGTGGCGGTAATGACCGATATCGGCAAGTATCTCGACTTTGTGCTGACCATGTTCGTTGCCTTCGGTATAACTTTCGAGGTACCGATATTCGTGGTAATACTGGTCCGAATGGGCATAGTCTCGATTGAGAAGCTGAAGGACATACGCCGCTATGTTCTCGTTGGCGCCTTCGTGATCGGCGCAATATTCACTCCGCCGGATGTGGTTTCGCAGTTCATGCTGGCGGTGCCGCTTTATTTGCTCTATGAATTAGGCATACTGGTGGCGGGTTTAATTGTCAACCCCGATCCGGCGTCGGCGTTAGTCTATCAAACGCATGACAAAGACATGGAGCAGGAATTAGACGACGTAGAAACGGATGGAAAAACCGGGGAAAAAAACAGTTAACCCGGATGTTTCATAAATTCGCGAGACCTATTCCATCGCATCCGGGTCCGGATACTGATCCTGGGGCGGGGG
>JAKDLC010000330.1 GCA_030453055.1 Nitrosospira sp. | reverse complement strand
TGTTAGCAACAAATAGAATTGTCCGGTTTGGTAGCAAATAGATTGTCCGCTTTCTGACGCATTGAATTATCGATACGATTCAGTGCGCGGCTGTGGCGGCGGATTTACGCCACAACCTTATTTTTTTGTTTTATTTCCTTGCCTAACGCATTGTAAGCGGCGAGTTTGCGTGGCCCATGAAAGATCCCCAGGCGGCCATCCGCATAGCGATGGACGCGCACCTTGGCCTTGACATAATGACAGCGATGGCGATCAGGCGGGATTTGCAGCACCAGGTTCTCGAAACGCACGCAATTATCATTGCCCACCGTGCGCTCGAATTGTTCGCACAGAATGTCATCTAGTCCACTGCCGATCCACGGCACGAAGGCGCTGCCTGACTCTGCGGCCGGCTGCGTGAACTCGGCATTGAAGGCCGGGCGGTATATTTCTGTCAGATAGCGATTGGCCGCCGCCATGTCGGTAATGCCGGCCGCCACCAGCTCCTTGGGCAGCCGCTCCTGATGGGTGCGAAACATCCGCTCGGAGCGCCCCCGCGCCTGCGGTGAATAAGCCGCGATCATCTCGATGCCCAATTGTTGCAATGCCCGGCCAAACTGGGTCGGGTTGGCCTTGTCCACCTTGCCGCCGGCGGTGGGCGTATGCCAGTAGTGGCTGCCGCGATCCGAGTAGAACGAACTGAACAGGCCGTGTTCGGCGATGACGTCATCGACGCCGCGAAAGCTGGAGAGCGTGCCTTCCTCCTCCACGAAAAACATCGAGTAGTGCTCGTTGGTGGCATCCTCCATGGTGACGATCAAGTCCCATTTCTGCCCGCTAATCCATTCATGGGTGCTGCCGTCCTGATGAATCATCATACCCGGCAAGGGCGAGCGTTCGCGCCGCTTGCGATGGGCGCCACGCTTGGGCGCACGTGCCACCACCCCATGCGCTTGCAGCGCATTCTTAACCCACGTGTAACTGCGCCGGCCGGCGTGATCTCGGCAATACCAGCTGTAGAAGTGTTTGACGTTCCAGCCCGAATAACGGCTACGATACAATGCCACCGTCGTCATCACTTCATCCACCGGCGCCCGGCGCTGCGATACCTGGCTCAAACGCTTGTCTATCAACCCCTCCAGCCCCGCTTCATGGAAGCGGTCCAGATAGCGCCGGAATGTCCGGTCACATACTCCCAAAAGCCGCGCCGCCTCTTCCTGCGTCAGCCGCCCTTCATCCCATCCCGCATACCCTTCTTCAAATCTCATCTTCCGAGTCTCCTGTAACCATTCTGTCCGTTTCATGTCTATTCCCTCCTTCGGGATAGCATAAAACCGGACAGATCATTTGCTACAGACCCGGACAGTTTATTTGCTCTCTACACCAAAATAATTTTGGATTGCCCGGATTCCCCTTCCTGCGTACAATTGCTGCCCACATGTTTGGTGGATGTGCCTGCTGAAAACAGTGAATGCTGTTAGCAATACATTAACAATACACAAGTAGTAGTTGATGAAATAATTCGGGGTGTAGCTCAGCCTGGTAGAGTACTGCGTTCGGGACGCAGGAGTCGGAGGTTCGAATCCTCTCACCCCGACCAATTTTCATGCGGTAACGGAGACGCGTTGGGTAGACTGCTGTTCTTCGTCGTTATCGCCGTGCTCGTTTTCTGGGCAATACGGAGCTATCGACGCGGATTGAAAAAGCGACAAGAGGATGTTCATAAAGAGCCGCCGTCCATTGAAGGCGAGGATATGGTGCGCTGCACTCATTGCGGCGTGCATTTGCCAAAAAGCGAAAGCATTCTTTCCGAGGATAAGTTTTTCTGTAGCGACGAGCATCGGCGTTTGCACTTACAGCAGTAGAACTTGCCAACAAATAGATTTACCCTTTCCGAACTGCGGCAACTTAGACGACGCGGACTCAAAACAGCTTTGTGAAGGCCAGCCCGATACAAATTAACGAGACAGGTTGCCTGGATAACGTACGCTTCATTCCTTCACCCAATTGCGACGAGCGTCCGGCCGGGTGTGCGATAAGCCTGCTGGTGATCCATAATATCAGCCTGCCTCCGGATGAGTTCGGCGGTAACGGGGTGATCGAACTATTTACCAACAGGCTCGATCCCGAAGCGCATCCCTACTACCAGACTCTCCGCGACGCCAAGCTTTCGGCTCATTTTCTCGTTTGCCGGGACGGCGAGATCATCCAGTTCGTTTCTTGTGAGAAGCGCGCCTGGCATGCGGGAGTCTCCTGCTGGCAGGGCAGGGCCCGCTGTAACGATTTTTCAATCGGCGTGGAACTCGAGGGCAGCGATACCACGCCGTTTACCGACCGTCAGTATGCGGCGCTGGTGGCGCTCACTCTGGCGCTGCAAAAAGCCTATCCCATTACCGATATTGCCGGGCATTCCGATATTGCGGCGGGCCGCAAGACCGATCCGGGTCCCTGTTTTGACTGGGAGCGTTATCGTGCCGCACTACTTGCCGCCGGCCGTTGATCCCGGTTAGCAAACGATACAGAGGAGCGGCATGGTGGCGACGTATTGAAAAATCGTTATACGACGCCTTGACCCCGCAGATAGTCTTCGTAACTCCCCTTGAAATCGGTGATTCCGTCCGGCTTCATTTCGACGATGCGGGTTGCCAGTGAGGATACGAATTCCCGATCGTGCGAAACGAAAATCAGCGTGCCCGTGTATTTTTCCAGAGCACCGTTAAGAGACTCGATGGATTCCATGTCGAGATGGTTGGTGGGTTCGTCCATCAGCAGTACGTTGGGCTTTTGCAGGATGAGCTTGCCGAACAGCATGCGGCCTTCTTCGCCGCCGGAAATCACTTTAACGGGTTTTTTCACTTCGTCACCCGAAAACAGCAGCCTTCCGAGAACGCTGCGCACCGCCTGATCGTCATCGCTTGGACGCCGCCATTGCGTCATCCAGTCAGTGAGCGACATGTCAGCTT
>JAKDLC010000329.1 GCA_030453055.1 Nitrosospira sp. | reverse complement strand
CTAAATGCCGGATTTGGGTTAGAATCGGAATCCCGTCAAAATCCGTTTTCGAGCAGAATGACAGCTGAAGCCTTGGTCGAAATCAAAGGACTGAATTTCTCCTATGGAGAGCGTTCCATCCTGAGGGGAATCGACATGACCATGCTGCACGGCAAAATCATCGCCATCATGGGCGGCAGCGGTAGCGGCAAGACTACGTTGTTGCGCCTGATCGGCGGCGCGATCAGGCCATCCTCGGGGTTTGTCAAAGTCGCCGGTAAGGTCGTGCATGAGCTCAAAAGGGATGAGCTTTTCCGGATGCGTCGAAAAATGAGTATGCTGTTTCAGTTCGGCGCACTGTTTACCGATCTGTCGGTGTTCGACAACGTTGCTTTCCAGATGCGGGAACATACCGATTTGCCGGAATCGATGATTCGCGACCTGGTATTGATGAAGCTCCAGGCGGTCGGTCTGCGCGGCGCGCACGACCTGATGCCTGCGCAACTCTCGGGGGGAATGGCGCGGCGCGTAGCTCTGGCTCGGTCGATTGCGCTTGATCCGGTACTCATCATGTACGATGAGCCTTTTACCGGACTCGACCCGATTTCACTGGCTGTCATCGGAAATCTGATCCGTCGCCTGACCGACGCACTAGGGATGACCTCCATTGTCGTAACGCACGATGTGCAGGAATCTTTGAAAATTGTTGACCACGTGTATTTCATCTCGGATGGCGTGATCGCGGCGCATGGCACACCCGCGGAAGTGCGCGGATCGGTCGCGCCTTTCGTCCATCAGTTCGTGCATGGCGAAGAAGACGGTCCCGTCACATTCCACTATCCTGCGGCGGCTTACGCAAGTGATCTGAAACTGGAGGAGAGTTTTGCCTAGGCGTATCGTTGTCGGCATCCGGGGCGTCGGTCACCGCGTCATAGACAGTATTTGGCGGCTGGGTTACGCCAGCCGCTTTTTTTTGTTGACGCTGCTGAAGTCGGGCACGAGCCTGCGGCGCTTCGGCCTGATTATCCGTGAACTCTATTTTACCGGCGTACTATCGCTGATCATTATCCTTGTGTCAGGACTGTTCGTCGGCATGGTGCTGGGTTTACAGGGTTATGAGACGCTACAGAAATACGGCGCCGAATCGGCCGTAGGCACACTGGTTGCATTGTCGCTGGTGCGGGAACTCGGGCCCGTTGTAGCGGCGCTATTGTTTGCCAGCCGTGCCGGGTCCGCCATTACTGCCGAAATCGGGTTGATGAAAGCGACTGAGCAATTGGCGGCAATGGAAATGATGGCGGTGGATCCGATTGCGCGGGTGGTTGCCCCCCGTTTCTGGGCAGGCGTGATTTCAATGCCATTTCTGGCGGCGTTGTTTTCCGCCATTGGCGTTTTTGGGGGCTATTTGGTGGCGGTGGTGCTTATCGGCGTGGACGAGGGTTCATTCTGGTCACAAATGCAAGGCGCCGTGGATTTTCGCTACGACATTGTCAACGGTGTCATTAAAACCTGTGTTTTTGGTGTGGCGGTAACGGCGATTGCGGTGTTCGAGGGTTACGATGCCTCACCCACGGCGGAGGGAGTGTCCGGCGCTACCACCCGCACTGTGGTGACGTCTTCGCTGGCGATTCTGGGACTCGATTTTGTTTTGACATCGTTCATGTTCAGGGGAATGAGCTGATGCAGCGGACAGTAATGGATTTGTGGGTGGGGCTATTCGTCATGATAGGAATTGGCGCGTTGCTGGTATTGGCGTTGAAGGTCGGAAATCTGGGCACCTACAGTGCAGATCAAAGCTACACGCTGATTGGACATTTCGAGAATATTGGCGGCTTGAAAGTCAGAGCGCCAGTGAAAAGCGCCGGCGTGGTGGTTGGGCGTGTGACGGATATTCAATTTAACACCGAGAATTTCGATGCGGCGGTAACCATGAGCATAGACAGCCGTTATCAATTTCCCAAGGATACGTTTGCGAGTATTCTTACAGCAGGCCTCATAGGCGAGCAATACATCGGTTTAGCGGCAGGTGGCGACGAGACGGCGCTAAAAAATGGCGACAAAATCATGAAAACCAATTCGGCGTTGGTTCTGGAAGATATGATCGGGAGGTTCCTGTTCAACAAGGCGTCAGAGGGGGACGGGAACGGAAATGATGATAAGAAGTAACCGTAATTTCGCAGTTGCGGGATGTGCTCTGGTTTGTTATAAGATCAGTTGAATTTTAGCGAGGGCATCATGAACAAATATCTTGGAATCTTTTTTTTGCTGTCGGGGTGGCTGCTTGCGCTTCCCGCATGGTCAGTGGAAACCAGTCCCGATACCCTGGTAGATAATACGGCGCAGGAAGTGCTAACAATTGTCAGGCAGGACAAGGATATTCGGGCGGGCAATACCGCCAAGATCCTTGACCTCGTTGAAGCTAAAATACTACCTCATTTCAATTTCACCCGAATGACCCGGCTGGCCATGGGCAAGAATTGGTCCAAGGCAGCGCCTGAGCAACAAGAGCAGTTGGTGAAAGAGTTCCGTACTCTGCTGGTGCGTACTTATTCCAACGCTCTGACCACTTATCGTGACCATACTATCAAGGTTGATCCGCTGAAAGGGAAGGCGGGCGATAGCGATGTCACGGTAAAAACGCAGGTGATACAAGGTAACGGTCAACAGCCGGTACCTATCGATTACAGCATGGAAAAAACCGATGACGGCTGGAAAGTGTACGATGTAACCGTGGCCGGAGTCAGTTTGGTAACCAATTACCGCAGCACTTTCAATAGCCAGATACGTGATGGCGGGGTGGATAAGTTGATCAAAACACTGACGGAGAAAAATCGGTCGCTGGCGGCTGGCGATAAAAAGGCGGGTGACGATAAAAAGGCGGGTGATGATAAAAAGACCGCAGCGGGCCAGTAATCGATGACCGGTCAAGTGATTCTGCGCGAGGGCGGCGAATTGAGCGTCGAGGGAACCATTACCAT
>JAKDLC010000328.1 GCA_030453055.1 Nitrosospira sp. | reverse complement strand
TCCGGGGGCGGCCAGCAAGGAGGACGCGTCGGACAGTTTCTTCAAGGATGACGGCAACGAATTGATGAAAAATTTGAAGGACGACGAAGCTGATCTGGATGAGGAACTTGCCGGCAGCGGGGGCGCTTCGCTGGCCCTTGGGGTAGGAACCGTCTCCATCGCGGAAGGTGGGGCGGCGGGGATCGTGGAGTTTCTCGCAGGGTTCAAGGCCGCAGCCATGAATATTCTCAATTACACAACCTATTACGAGATGAAGACGCGAGCCGGGGCCGTTGGCAGAAATGGCGTTGCTCCGCTCATCGACAAACTCGCGTCCCAGGTTCAGCACATTCATCTGATCGGTCATAGCTTCGGCGGGCGCCTGGTCACGGCGGCCGCCGCTAATTCAAAGAACGACAAGATAGCGAGCATGACGCTGCTACAGGCCGCCTTCTCGCAAAACGGCTTTTCGAAGAGCGACGCCGGTTTTTTTCGCGGCGTGGTCGACAATCAACGGATCAAGGGTCCTGTCCTCATAACGCATACGCCGAACGATAGGGCAGTGGGCCTTGCTTACCCGCTGGCGTCCCGGATCAGCGGGGACAAAGCCATGGCGTTCGGAGATAAGGACGACGTTTTTGGAGCGATGGGTCGTAACGGAGCGCAGAATATGGAAGACGGCGAGACCGTTGTCGGCCAGCTACTCCCGGTGGGAGAGAACTACGCATTCCAGGCGGGTAAGTACTTCAATCTCGAGGCCAGCGATTTCATTAAAAACCACAAGGACGTGACCGGCAAGGAAATCGGCTACATGCTGCGTAAGGCCCTTGTGGTGTAAAATCCGGGATTGTTCACCAGAATAGGCCGTTTTAAAAACGGCAAAGGCAATCCAACGGCGGGCGAGTAGAGATTGAATGTTTTTTACGAAGAAGAGGGTGCTTTTAAAGTAGGCGTCATCCTTGCCGACCATACAACCTCACTTCAAGTGGAAGCGCCTCACGGCAGGCGCGCAAAAATAAAGGCGGCGTCGGTGCTGCTGCGGTTTGACGCGCCATCCCTGTCTGAATTCATGGATCTCGCGCAAAAAACGGCGGATGAACTGGATCCGAATTTTCTTTGGGAGTGTTGCGAGAGCGAGGCCGAGTTCGCCAGCGATGCCCTGGCTGCGGATTACTTCGGTCATGCGGTCAGCCCGGAGGAGGCGGCGGCAGTGCTGATACGGTTGCACAGCGCGCCGATGTATTTCTATAAAAAGGGCCGGGGACGCTTCAAGGCTGCGCCGCCAAAAGCGCTTGAGGCGGCGCTTGCCAGCCAGGAAAAAAAGCGTCGCCAGGCCGAACAACAAGCCCGCTATCTGCGACTGCTGGAAACATTCACTCTACCGGAAGAATTCAGGCCCTCGCTACTCGATCTGCTCTACCGGCCGGACAAGAATACGGTCGAATGGAAGGCGCTGGATGCTGCTTGCGCCGCAAACAAGCTGAGTGTTTCCAAGCTGCTGGAAAAATGTGGGGCGATACCGTCCACGCATGACTACCATGTCAACCGCTTTCTGCTGGAGCATTTTCCCGAAGGCACGGGTTTCGGCGCACTTGATGCCGACAGCGAATTAAATGATCCGGGCGATCTTCCCACGGCGGATGTGACCGCCTTCAGCATCGATGATGCCACGACTACCGAAATTGACGACGCTTTCTCAGTCACACCACTGACTTTGGGCAGCTTCCGCATCGGTATCCATATTGCGGTTCCTGCTTTGGGAATTGCGCCGGGCTCACTGCTGGACACGCTGGCGGCGCGGCGTCTTTCCACCGTGTACATACCGGGCAACAAAATTACCATGCTGCCGGAAGCCGTAATACAGCACTATACATTGGGCGAAGAGCGGTTGTGTCCGGCGGTTTCGATGTATCTCGACGTGGCGGACGATTTCACCGTTATCGCCACAAACAGTCGTATCGAACGAGTGCAGATTGCCGCTAATCTCAGACATGGCGCACTGGAGGCGCACTTTAACGAATCTACACTGGCGCGAGGAGATCTTGACCATCCTTTTGCCAAAGAATTGCTGGTGCTATGGAATTTTGCCCGCAAGCTGGAAGCGTTCCGCGGAAAGACCAACGACAGCAATAACGATAAAATCGACTATGGCTTTAGCGTCGAGGAGGGTCGCATTACCATAAGCGAACGCCGGCGGGGGTCACCGATCGACAAAGTGGTGTCGGAGCTGATGATTTACGTTAATACGGAATGGGGCAAGCAACTGGTTGATCGCGGTGTCGCCGGCATCTATCGCAGCCAAGGCGGCGGCAAGGTCAGAATAAGCACTTCTCCCGCGCCGCACCAGGGCTTGGGTGTTTCACAGTATGCCTGGATCAGTTCGCCTATGCGCCGCTATGTGGATTTCATCAATCAGCGTCAACTGGTCGCACTGCTTAGCGGAGAAACGCCGCCTTACACCAGAGAAAGCGAAAGTCTGCGAACGTCCATGCGGGATTTCGAGTCGGCTTATGAGATTTACGGAGACTTTCAGCGCAGTATGGAGCGCTATTGGTGTCTGCGCTGGCTGTTGCAGGAAAATATCAATAAAATAGGCGCGCAAGTACTTAGGGAGAATCTGGTGAAACTGGACCATCTCCCATTGGTAGCACGGGTGCCTTCATTGCCGGATGTGCCGCCGGAGACGGATATTGAAGTGGAGATTTCGCAGATTGACTTGCTGGAGCTCACTTTCAACGCAAAATTCCTGCGTAAACTGGAAGCATAGAATCTGGTTATTCATGTGGCGAGTACATTGTTGTTGTCTTACGTGGATATGATTGGTAATATTCCACGATTTAATTTTCACGTTCTTCGGCACAGTTGAGCGCCACTTCAAATATATCGGATTTTTATACAGCCACATCGCGCGGCGGGTTGTTACATTCATCGTCACGCCTGAATGCGGCAATATTGATATCGGTGATTTTTCACGCGGTGGTGTT
>JAKDLC010000327.1 GCA_030453055.1 Nitrosospira sp. | reverse complement strand
ATACGAAACAAAAGACCAGCAAGGGCGCGCGTCAATTTATGAAACATCCGGGTTCATAGGCAATTGATGAACAAGCGAAAAATTCTAGTCACCTCGGCGTTGCCTTACGCCAACGGCAGCATTCATCTCGGCCATCTCGTGGAATACATCCAGACGGATATCTGGGTGCGTTTCCAGAAAATGCAAGGGCACGAGGTACACTATGTGTGTGCCGATGACACGCATGGCACACCGATCATGCTGCGCGCCGAGCAAGAAGGTATTACGCCCAAGCAGTTGATAGAGCGCGTATGGCATGAACACAAGGCCGATTTCGACGGATTCCATGTCGGTTTCGACAATTATTACACCACCGATTCTCCCGAAAATCAGGAGTTCTGCGAAGATATCTACCGGCAGCTCGAAGCGAAGGGTTTGATCGCCAAGCGCTCAGTCGAACAATTCTATGACCCGGTCAAGCAGATGTTTTTGCCGGATCGATACATCAAGGGAGAATGTCCGAAGTGCCATGCCAAAGACCAGTACGGCGACTCTTGCGAAGCTTGCGGCGCCACGTATTCGCCAATCAATCTGATCGACCCGTACTCCACCGTTTCCGGCGCCACACCGGAACGCAAAGCATCAAAGCATCACTTCTTCAGGCTTTCCGATCTGCGCTGCAGGACCTTCCTTGAAAAGTGGGTTTTTGAATCATTTGAAGGCCAATCCGGCGTTACGCCCGAAGTAAAGCGGCGGCTTCAACCCGAAGCCGCCAATAAAATGAATGAGTGGCTTGCGGGTGGTCTGGTTGATTGGGACATTTCCCGGGACGCTCCCTATTTCGGCTTTCCGATTCCCGGCACGGCCGGCAGGAAATTCTTCTATGTCTGGCTGGACGCACCGGTTGGCTACTTTGGCAGCTTCAAGAATTACTTTAAACAGACGCAACGATCTCAAGCGGAAATCGACGAGTTTCTGCGCCCCGGCGGCAATACCGAAATGATGCATTTCATCGGCAAGGACATTCTCTACTTTCACGCCCTGTTTTGGCCGGCAATGCTGGAATTCTCCGGCTATCGCACCCCAACCCAGATTTACGCGCATGGATTCCTTACCGTCAACGGACAAAAAATGTCCAAATCCCGGGGAACCTTCATTACCGCGGAGAGCTATCTGACACACGGCTTGAATCCGGAATGGCTGCGCTACTACTACGCCGCAAAGCTCAACGACGGCATGGAGGACATCGATCTCAACTTCGATGATTTCATCGCACGAGTCAACAGCGATCTGGTAGGGAAATACATCAATATAGCCAGCAGATGCTCCGGCTTCGTCACCAGGAAATTTGGCGGTGCGCTCACCGACGCCATTTCGGAATCGAACAGGAAATGGTTCAATCAATTTCTTTTCTGCGAACTGGGTGAAGGAGATACCTTCCTCGGCCGCCACGTCTCGATTGCCTATTTTTATGATCGCAGGGAGTATGGCAAGGCGATCAGGGAAATAATGCTGGCGGCAGATGTCGCCAATCAATACGTGGATCGGATGAAGCCGTGGGAACTGGCGAAAAACGATGAAAACTACACCGAATTGCATCAAGTATGTAGTGTGGCGTTGAATATGTTCCGGATTCTGACCGTTTATTTAAAACCGGTGCTGCCAAAACTCGCCGCAGAAGCAGAACAATTTCTGGGAGTAGACTCCCTTACCTGGAAAGACGCCAATTCACAGAATAGATTATTGCCTGACGGCCATCAGATCAACGATTATAAGCATCTTATGCGCCGCATCGATTCCAGACAGATCGAAGCGTTGATCGACGCCAATAAAGAAAGCCTGCAGTCAGCAGCGCAGCCGTCAAAAACCGAACAACCGGTGCAAACCATGGAAGGGAATCCTTCCATCCCCTCCTCTCCTTCAGAAAATGGAAAGGAGGTAAAAATCGCCGCAGCCGCAATGGTCACAATCGATGATTTCGCCAGGATTGATCTCAGGGTGGCGAAAATTCTCAATGCCGAGCACGTTGAAGGCGCAGACAAATTACTGAAGCTCACGCTGGATATCGGGTTGGAGCAACGCACCGTATTCGCCGGCATCAAATCCGCCTATGATCCCGAGCAACTGAAAGGCCGCCTGACCATCATGGTGGCTAATCTTGCACCGCGCAAGATGAAGTTCGGCATGTCGGAGGGTATGGTGCTGGCTGCGGGCGATGAGAATGGCGGACCTTATCTGCTTGCTCCCGATGAGGGGGCACAACCGGGAATGAGGGTGAAATGAAAGCCCCGCAAGGGTTGAACCTAACCCGGTAGTCGACCGCTCATTTAATAGGTCAGTGGTATGATTAATAACGATACTTCGTATTATTTGAACGAGTATCCGCCAGAGATTCTGCGACGCGAAGGCAACAAGCCAGCTGCCCTGTTCCATTGAGAATTACATAGGAGGCCCAATGAAAACCTTGCGCAAGGTGAAAATTGAAGGCTTCAAATCCATCGAGAGCGCCGAGCTGAAACTGGGTGATCTCAATGTGGTAATTGGCGCGAACGGCTCGGGCAAATCGAACCTTATTGGCGTTTTCCGGCTACTGGAACGGGTACTGACGCACAACCTTCAGATCTACGTCGCCAGCGAGCCGGATCGCTTCTTGCACCATGGGCGCAAGGCCACGCCTGCGTTGTCGCTGGATTTTGCATTCGACCGGAATTCTTATGGCTTCAAGCTCAAGGCGGCGCAGGACTCGCTGATTTTCGAGTCCGAGCGCGTCGAATACAGCGGCTACTGGGATTACGGCGAACCCATCGCCGTGGGCCACAAGGAAAGCAAGCTGGAAGAGGCCGCGCAGTCTTATCGCAACAAGATTCCGAAGTTTGTGTTCCCCAAGGCGAGGAATCTTGTCGTTTATCACTTTCACGACACCTCCGACACATCGCCCGCGAAGCAAATGGTGGACGTGGACGATAACCGCTTCTTCCGGCCCAACGCGGCCAATCTGC
>JAKDLC010000326.1 GCA_030453055.1 Nitrosospira sp. | reverse complement strand
GTTTCCAGGCTTTGCTGCAACGCTATACCGGGCAGGATGACATACGCGTGGGCGTGCCGATCGCCAATCGTCACCGGATCGAGGTTGAAGGCATTGTCGGTTTCTTCGTGAATACGCAAGTACTGCGTAATCGTATCGACAGCCGCGCCTCCCTTGAGATTCTTCTCGAACAAGCGCGCGAAGCGGCGCTTGGCGCCCAGGCCCACCAGGATTTACCGTTCGAGCAACTGGTGGAGGCCCTCCAGCCCGAACGCAACCTGAATCAGAATCCCTTGTTTCAGATCATGTACAACCACCTGCGCGAGGACCCCGATGTATTGGCGCCATTGCCTGGACTCACGATGGAAAATCAAGTATTGGGTGAGCAGGCGGCCCAGTTCGAATTAACCCTGGACACCAACGAGCAGCCGGATGGGCAGGTCGGCGCGCTGTTCAGCTATGCCGCCGAGTTGTTCGAACCGGCCACCATTGAACGGCTGAGCGCCCATTACCTTCATCTTCTCCGGCAACTGGCCGAACACCCCGAGCGCAGTCTGGGCGACATCGATCTTCTCAGCGAAGCCGAGCGGGCGCAGCTTGGAGCCTGGGGGGTCAACCCGCGGCGCTATGCGAATGCCGAGCCCGTGCATCGTTTGATCGAACGGCAGGTGCAAGCGCATCCCGAGGCCATCGCGCTGATCTTTGGCGACACCGAATTGAGCTATGCCGAGCTGAACCGGCGGGCGAACCGGCTGGCGCACCGGCTGATTGCCCTTGGCGTCAAGCCCGAAACGAGGGTGGGCATCGCGGTGGAGCGCTCCGTCGAAATGATCGTCGGCCTGCTGGCGATCCTCAAGGCGGGTGGGGCCTATGTGCCGCTGGACCCGGCGTACCCGCAAGACCGGCTGAGCTACATGGTGGCGGACAGCGGCATTGGCTTGCTGCTGACGCAAAGCCATGTCCGGGCGCGCATCCCGCACCCGGCGCACTGCGCGGTGCTGGAACTGGACACGCTGGACGTGAGCGGGGAAGCGGCGGGCAACCCTGAAGCGTCTCCGCACGGCGATAACCTTGCCTATGTCATCTATACCTCCGGCTCCACCGGGAAGCCCAAGGGCGTGGCGGTCATCCATGGGCCCCTGTCCATGCACGTCCAGGCCATTGGTGAAGTGTACGGCATGACGGCGGCGGATCGCGAGCTCCAGTTTGCCTCGATCAATTTTGACGGCGCGCACGAACGCTGGCTCGTGCCGCTGGCCTTCGGCGCGGCGTTGATGCCGCGCGACAACGATATCTGGTCCGTCGACCGCACCGCTGCCGAGATTGCCAAACATCGGATAACGATCGCCTGTTTTACACCCGGCTACCTGCATCAGTTGGCTGAGCTGATGGGCAGCGCCGGGAGAAGCCTGCCGATCCGTTCCTACACCGTGGGCGGTGAAGCAATGACCCGTGCCAGCTTTGCCTTTGTGCAAGCAACACTTCGGCCGCCGCGCATCATCAATGGCTATGGCCCCACTGAAACGGTCATTACGCCGCTGATTTCAAAAGCTTATCCTGACACCACCTTTGAGTCCGCCTATATGCCGATCGGCCATCCTGTCGGAGACCGGACAGCCTACATTCTTGACACCGACCTCAATCCGGTTCCGCAGGGCGTAGCCGGAGAATTGTATGTGGGAGGCATCGGGTTGGCGCGCGGCTATCTCAATCGAGGCGGGCTGACGGCGGAGCGTTTCGTTGCCGATCCCTTCGATGAGAAGGGAGGGCGGCTGTACCGCACGGGGGATCTGGCGAGATGGCGCGCGGACGGACAGATCGAGTATCTGGGGCGGCTGGACCATCAGGTCAAGGTACGGGGTTTCCGCATTGAACTGGGTGAAATCGAAGCACAGCTGCTTCTACAGCCGGAGATCAGGGAAGGCGTGGTGGTTGCGGGGGAGGGGCCGAGCGGGGCAAGACTGGTGGCGTATGTTTCTCCGCAAGCGGGCGCCAATATCGACTATGCGAGGCTGCGCGAGGCGTTAGGCAAGGTGCTGCCGGACTACATGATTCCTTCGGCGATCGTGGTGCTGGAGCGTTTGCCGCTGAATCCGAGCGGCAAGGTGGATCGCAAGGCGCTGCCCGAACCGGAATTTACCGGCGTCGACCACTATGAGGCGCCCCTGGGTGAGGTGGAAGAAGCGCTGGCGGGCATCTGGGCCGAGGTGCTGGGTGTGGAGCCGGTGGGACGCAATGATAACTTCTTCGAACTGGGTGGTGATTCCATCCTCAGTTTGCAGATCGTGACCAAAGTGCGCCGCGCCGGCTGGAAGATCACCCCCCGGCAACTGTTCGAACGGCAGACCATCGCGGAACTGGCCGTGGTGACGACATCGATGGAGGAGGCGGCTGAAGCGGCGCAGGCGTATGGGGCAATACCACCGGCGAGCGGCGCCGTGCCCCTGCTTCCCATCCAGCTTGAATTCTTCGAGCAGGAAATCCCCTCCCGGCATCACTGGAACCAGGCGGTGCTGCTCAAAAGCAGCCAGCTTCTGGATGCCGGATGTCTCGCTCAAGCGTTGGAAATCGTGGTGCGTCACCACGACGCCCTGCGTTTTCGTTATGTAAAACAACCCGGCGGCGACTGGCAACAAATTTGCGGCGACCCCGTTACCCAAAGTTTGCAGAATCTGTTATGGGTACGCCGGGCAGCCAATGCCGAACAATTCGACGTGTTATGCAACGAGGCTCAACGCAGCTTGAATCTTACCGATGGTCCATTACTGCGAGCCCTGGTCATCGAAATGGCCGATGGCGCCCAGCGGCTGCTGCTGGTCATTCATCACCTGGTGGTTGACGGCGTTTCCTGGCGGATTCTGCTCGAAGACTTGCAGAGTGCTTATCACAACCGCGGGAGCGGCGCGCTGGTCGCCCTGCCCGATAAAACCAGTAGCTATCAGGCATGGGCACAGCGATTGCAGGGTTATGTTCACAGCCATGCGGACGAGCTGGCTTACTGGCAA
>JAKDLC010000325.1 GCA_030453055.1 Nitrosospira sp. | reverse complement strand
TACAGGTGCTTGATGACGGACGCATGACCGATGGCCAGGGGCGCACGGTGGATTTCAAGAACACCGTCGTTGTCATGACCTCCAACCTGGGCTCGCAAATGATTCAGCAAATGGCGGGTGACGATTACCAGGTCATCAAGCTGGCGGTAATGGGCGAAGTAAAAACCTATTTCCGCCCGGAATTCATCAATCGCATCGATGAAGTCGTGGTATTTCATGCGTTGGATGAGAAGCACATCCAGTCAATTGCGCGAATACAGTTCCAATACCTGGAAGCGCGGCTGGCCAAGCTCCAGATGAATCTGAAAGTATCGGACGCAGCGCTGGCGGAACTCGCTCAGGCCGGTTTCGACGCGATTTTCGGCGCACGCCCATTGAAACGCGCAATCCAGGCGCAGATCGAAAATCCGTTGGCGAAAGAAATACTGGAAGGGCGCTTTTCCGCCAGGGATACCATCCAGGTCGATTGCAGAAACGGTGCGATAGTATTTTCGAAGGCGTGATTACACCTCTTTCTGCTCCGTCCAACAGGATGTAGCGCTCAGGGGGGTGGGTGAAATAAGGGCGAATATTCTTGACAGCGGCAAGATTAAGGTAAAATACCGGTTTTTTCCGGATAGATTGTCATGCGAAGTGTAAGAGGCAGTCTGGTCGCTATCGTTACGCCCATGCACGAAGAAGGCGGACTGGATCTGGAGCGTTTTCGCGCCCTGATCGATTTTCACGTGGCGGAGGGAACCGACGGCATCGTGGTGGTTGGCACTACCGGCGAATCTCCCACCGTGGATTTCGATGAACATCGCCTGCTGATCAGCGCCGCGGTAGAGCGCGCCGCCGGGCGTGTGCCGGTGATTGCCGGTACCGGCGCGAATTCCACGCGGGAAGCCATCGACCTGTCCGTCTACGCAAAGGATGCGGGCGCGGATGCGAGCCTGTCAGTGGTGCCTTATTACAATAAACCGACCCAGGAAGGTTTGTATCAGCATTTCAGGGCGGTAGCGGAAGCGGTGGACATTCCGCAGATTTTGTATAATGTGCCGGGTCGGACGGTGGCGGACATCGCCAATGATACGGTGTTGCGGCTCGCACAGATTCCCAACGTTATTGGCATCAAAGATGCGACCGGTGATATGGGGCGCGGCTTCGACCTGCTGTGCCGGGTTCCGCAAGACTTCCTGGTTTATAGCGGAGACGATGCGAGCGCCCTCGCCATGCTGTTGCTGGGTAGTCACGGCGTGATTTCGGTTACCGCCAATGTTGCGCCAAAGCTGATGCATGAAATGTGCGCCGCCGCGTTCGCCGGGGATATTGAAACCGCTCGCGCCGCCAACGGCAAACTGCGGGGCCTGCACCTGGATCTGTTCATCGAGGCCAACCCCATTCCGGTAAAGTGGGCGGTCGCGCAAATGGGCTTGATCGGTTCCGCGCTGCGCCTGCCTTTGACGCCGTTGTCGAATCAATACCATCAAATGGTCAGAGAAGCGATGCGCCAGGCAGGGGTAATGATATAGATGGGCGGCCGGCGTTCACGATTCAGAGGAGTTGAGTGCTACATATGAGTTGGCGGGTAGCGGTTGCGCTTTGCCTGACAGTGGCCATGGCAGGTTGTCATCTGCTGCCGGAAGCCAAGAAAATCGATTATAAGTCGGCGGGTAAACTTCCGCCGCTGGAAATACCGCCTGATTTGACCTCGCCCGGTTCGGACGAACGTTATGTCGTTCCCGATATCAACCCAACGGGAAGCGCAACTTTTTCTGCTTATAACAAAGAGCGCAATAAGGGGCAGCTCGCCGGCGGCGTTACTGTTCTACCGACATCGGAAGACGACGGCGTGCGCCTGGAGCGTTCCGGCACACAGCGGTGGCTGGTAGTAAAGGGGGAGCCTGAAGAGATATGGCCGATCGTAAAGGAATTCTGGCACGAATTGGGTTTTATCATCAAGATCGAAACGCCGGCGACCGGGGTGATGGAAACCGATTGGGCGGAAAACCGCGCCAAGATTCCGCAGGATTTGATTCGCAGCGCACTCTCCAAAGTTCTGGATACTTTGTATTCGACCGCCGAGCGGGACAAGTTTCGTACCCGCCTGGAGCGAGGGGAAGGAGGCGTCACCGAGATTTACATCAGCCATCGTGGCATGGACGAAGTGCTTGAGGGCAATATCCGCACCATATGGCAGCCGCGTCCTGCCGATCCGGAGCTGGAAGCCGAGATGCTTGCCCGTCTGATGATGCGTTTTGGCGTCGAGGAAGAGCGCGCCAGATCAGCATTGGCGCGCACCGGTAATGTCCAGGAGCGTGCGCATATCAACCAGAAGGACGGAGTGCTCACGGTGAACGAGCCGTTCGACCGCTCATGGCGCCGGGTTGGATTGGCGCTTGATCGCATCGGTTTTACCGTCCAGGATCGGGATCGTTCCAAAGGGATTTATTTCGTGCGCTATATCAATCCCGATGCGGACGCTGGCACGGAGGGGGGCGGTATTCTTTCCAGGCTTCTTTTTTGGCGCGACGATGCAACTGACAAACCGGATCAATACCGAATCCAGGTTGGTGAAGCAGGAGAAAGTAGCGACGTCAAGGTATTCAGCAAGGATGGGGAGCCGGATCGATCCAACAGCGCGAGCCGGATGTTGAACCTGCTATATGAGCAATTGAAGTGATTTTACGCCTTGGCGCACACCGGAAAAACCGTACAATCCACACGGCCCAGCCGCCAGTTCAGGATGAAAGCCCTTTTTTTTCTCCGTCATTATAACGACATTGACCACATAACCCCCGTGATCTACAAATGGGTTGGGTGCGGTCATGTGTGCGACGTTGTTCTGATTGGCAACTCGCGCTTTCGCAATGATTACCGTATCCAGTTCCTGAGCCGGCTCGATGGCGTGCGCGTGGCCTATATCGCCGACCTGCTGCCGCCGCTCGAATTGGCCCGATGGTTCCTGCAAACCCTGATATTGATCCGCAGCTTGCGCCGACCCATCA
>JAKDLC010000037.1 GCA_030453055.1 Nitrosospira sp. | reverse complement strand
GCTGATTCCGCCCCTGATAGACTTCACCGCCGACTTTACCGTGATGGCACTGCAGTTGACCGGCATCCCGGTTTATCGTGAGGGCACTTTTTTTACCATTCCGAGCGGGAATTGGTCCGTGGTGGAGGCCTGTAGCGGCCTGCGCTATCTGATTGCATCTTTCACCTTGGGCACTCTTTATGCCTACCTGACCTACCGTAGTCTGAAGCGCCGTCTGGCATTCATTGCCCTGGCGGTGATCGTACCCATTGTGGCCAACGGCATTCGTGCCTACCTGATAGTAATGACCGGCCATCTGAGCGACATGCGCCTGGCGGTGGGGGTCGATCATCTCGTCTACGGCTGGATATTCTTTGGCTTCGTGATGTTATTGTTATTCTGGATCGGCTCGTTCTGGCGCGAGGATGACCACAATGATGACAGCGCTGTCGCCGGCGTCCAGCCGGAACGCGGCCTCAGCCCGGATAGCAGGACGTCACTGAAGAGCGTGGTTTTTACCGCCGGCGCAGTCCTCGCCATCGCCCTTGTCTGGCCGGCGTATGCCGCGTACCTGGAAAGCATGTTTTCCCGCAACACGGAACCCGAAATCCGATTTCCCGGTGTAGCGGAAAAGTGGGAGATCAGTCCTGGCGCGGTCTCTGACTGGACGCCCAAGTATGTCGGCGCCGCCGCCCAACTCCAGCAGCAGTACCGGAACGGCGAACGGTCAGTGGATGTTTATATTAATTATTATCGCAACCAGCAGCAAGGAGCAGAGTTGATCAACTCCGCAAACGTGCTCGTACCCGAAACGGCATCCCATTGGCGTATCGTCGGGGAAGACAAGCGCAGTATATCCACAGGCTCTCGACAAGAGACCATCAGTCAGAACCAACTGCATTCTCCCTCAGCAAGGTTGCTGATATGGAGATGGTATTGGCTCGGTGAAGAGAATACGGCTAGCCACTATCTTGCCAAGATGCTCCTGGCCAAAAACAAACTTCTGGGCAGGGGGGATGATGGGGCGGAGGTCATTATTGCTACCCGCTATGAAGAGACGCCGGATGAAGCTGTTCCCGTGCTTCAAGGCTTTGTTGGCGACATGATGCCGGCAATAACAGAGGGACTCCGGAATGCAAGGGATCGCTAGCAACCGGCAGGAATGGGGAAAATTCGAGGAGAGCGCCGCGCAGCCTCCCCTCATTGTCCATGTGATTCATCATCTGGGTGTTGGCGGCCTGGAAAATGGACTTATAAACCTGATCAACCACATTCCGCCCGAACGCTACCGCCACGCCATCGTGTGTCTCAAGGGTTATTCGGACTTTCGTCGGCGGATCATCAGAGAAAATGTAGAAATCGTGGCATTGAAGAAGCGCGAGGGGCACGATTTCAGCCTTTATCTCAATCTTTTCAAGACACTCAGGCGTCTGAAGCCGGACATTGTACACACCCGCAATCTTGGTACGATGGAAGGTCAAGTCATTGCCGCCGTTGCAGGCGCGCGCGTCCGAGTGCACGGAGAACACGGCCGGGACATCTTCGATCTGTATGGAAAGAACCGTAAATACAATCTGCTGCGCAAAGCGATCCGTCCTTTCGTGAATCATTTCATTGCTGTCAGCCGGGATATGGAAAGCTGGCTCGTCAATACCGTGGGAGCAACGCCAACTCGCATCAATCAGATATACAACGGCGTTGACAGTCTGCGCTTTCATCCCCGCAACGGAATAGGCTCTGGAGCCGAGCGTTTCTTTGAAGACCTGCCGGAAGGGTTTTTTACGGAAAATACTTTTGTCATTGGCAGTGTCGGTAGAATGGCGGATGTAAAAGATTACCCCAGCCTGATCCGGGCTTTTCTGATGCTGCTGAAAAAAGTCCCTTACGCCCGCGAACAATTCCGGCTTCTGATAGTTGGTGAGGGAAAGTCACGACGGCAATGCGGCGACATGTTGCGTGAAGCCGGAGCCGAGGCCCTTGCCTGGTTTCCGGGCGAACGCGCCGACATCCCGGAACTGATGCGCGCCATGGATCTTTTCGTGCTTCCCTCACTCGGCGAGGGCATCTCCAACACCATTCTTGAAGCTATGGCCACGGGTTTGCCGGTCGTAGCAACCCGCGTCGGAGGAAATGTGGAACTGGTGAAAGAAGGACTCACCGGGATGCTGGTTCCTCCGGGAGCGCCGGCGGCGTTGACGGAGGCTATACTGCAATATCATCGAAACCCCGAGCGGATCGTCAAACATGGCAAAGCCGCGCGGCAACAGATCGAGGCAAGCTTCAGTATGGAGGCCATGACCAAAGGTTATCTCCAGGTCTATGATAAGGCGTTGCGTATATAACAGGCTGATTGAAAAAGGGAAATAAGCATGTGTGGAATCGTCGGCCTATTTGATACTCGCGACAAAAGGGACATCGACCGGCAATTGCTGGGACGCATGAACCAGATTCAGATTCATCGCGGACCGGATGAAGGGGAGCTATATACGGAGCCCGGTATGGGCTTCGGTCATCGCCGTCTTTCGATTATGGATGTCTCCAGCGGACAGCAGCCGCTTTTCAACGAGGACGGCAGCGTAGTCGTGGTTTTCAACGGCGAAATCTATAACTTTCAGGAACTCGCCAAGGAGCTTGCCGCCTTGGGTCATACCTTTCGCACCCATTGTGATACCGAGGTCATCGTCCACGCCTGGGAGGAGTGGGGTGAGCATTGCGTGGGTCGCTTCCGGGGCATGTTCGCCTTCGGCTTGTGGGATCGCAACCAGGAAACCCTGTTTCTCGCCCGCGACCGTCTTGGTATAAAGCCTCTTTACTATAGCTTACTGGAG
Source organism: Nitrosospira sp. (assembly GCA_030453055.1). GTDB lineage: Bacteria > Pseudomonadota > Gammaproteobacteria > Burkholderiales > Nitrosomonadaceae > Nitrosospira. Next base: position 8,630 of record JAKDLC010000037.1, on the reverse strand, counting down.
GACGGCACGCTCATTTTTGCTTCCGAACTCAAGGCCTTGCTCGCTCATCCGGATTTTAACCGGGATATGGATCCCCATGCCATCGAAGACTACTTTGCTTATGGCTATGTCCCTGAGCCGAAGACCATATTCAGACAGGCATTCAAGCTTCCCCCGGCTCATACCCTGAAACTTCGCAGCGGGCAAAGTATGCCGCAGCCGTGTCAGTACTGGGACGTGCCGTTTATCCCGCATGATTCCATCAGCGTGCAGGAGGCGCAGGAAGAACTGATAGTCCGGCTGCGCGAATCGGTAAAGATCCACCTTATGACTGAGGTGCCCCTGGGTGCTTTCCTGTCTGGCGGAGTCGATTCCAGCGCGGTGGTGGCGATGATGGCCAATCTTATGGGGGAACCAGTCAATACATGCTCCATCTCATTTGGCGACCCCGCCTTCAACGAATCCGCATACGCACAAAAAGTCGCCGATCGCTACCGCACCCGGCATAACGTAGAGCAGGTAGATCAAGACGATTTCGACCTTATAGACAAGCTCGCTTCCCTATACGATGAACCCTTTGCCGACAGTTCGGCCATGCCTACCTATCGGGTTTGCGAGCTGGCCAGAAAACGCGTAACGGTGGCATTATCGGGAGACGGCGGCGACGAAAACCTTGCGGGCTATCGTCGTTATCGCTGGCACCTTTATGAAGACCGGATGCGGTCCATGCTGCCGCTTGGACTTCGCAAGCCCTTGTTCGGTCTGCTGGGGAATCTGTATCCCAAGGCTGACTGGGCGCCGAAGGTTTTACGCGCGAAATCTACCTTCGAAGCGCTTGCCCGTGATTCCGTGGAAGGTTACTTTCATGGCGTGTCCATCATGAAGGACAGAATGCGCCAACGTCTGTTCAGCGCTTCGTTCAGTCGCAGTCTCCAGGGATACCAGGCGGTCGAGGTTTTACGCGCCCATGCCGATAAATGCCCCGTACAGGACCCGCTGTCCCGCGTGCAATATCTGGACATGAAAACCTATCTCGTCGGCGATATCCTTACCAAGGTGGACCGGGCCAGTATGGCTCACGCCCTGGAGGTTCGCGTGCCGCTGCTCGATCATAAGCTGGTCGAATGGATCTCCGGTCTCCCGGTTTCCTTCAAGCTGCATGATCAGGAAGGTAAATACGTGTTCAAGAGGGCGTTGGAACCCTACCTTCCCGACGACGTTCTCTACCGCGACAAGATGGGATTTTCAGTACCGTTGGCGAGCTGGTTTCGCGGTCCGTTGCGCCACAGGGTAAACGACGCATTAATGGGTCCGGTTTTGACCAATACGGGGATCTTCAATAAGACGTTCCTGCAGGAGATGCTCGACCAACACCAGTCGGGACGGCGTGATTATAGCGCTTCGCTGTGGACGCTGCTCATGTTCGAATCGTTTCTGCGTAATGTGCTTCTCATGGAGCAGCCACGTTCGCGCAAAAATGATCTCAAGGTAGCATAACCCTCGATGACTGGCGCCCAAATAAAACAAAAGACATCCTGCCGAGAGTCATGCGCGGCAAAATCGGAACAGCGCAGCTTCATTGCAGCTTAAGCGATCAGGCGGCCTGATCATTCCGCCAGCGCATCAACGGCGGCATTCTTGCCATTGATTACGATAGATTTTAGAAGGTGCAACAAGTGCTGGACGTATTCCTTACCGTTGACGTGGAGGTTTGGTGTGATGGCTGGAATGACATTGACGCCAAGTTTCCGAGCGCATTTCAGCGATACATCTACGGCCCCACATCGAGAGGCGACTACGGCTTGCCGTATCAATTGCATCAATTGCGGGAGCATGGCTTAACAGGGGTATTCTTCGTTGAATCCCTCTTCTCGACCCGTTTCGGGCTGGAACCATTAGCAGAAGTCATCAGTCTTGTTCGAGAAAGCGGTCATGAAATACAGCTTCATCTGCATACAGAATGGGTCGATGAGTCCAATGAGCCTTTGCTCGACAACATCACGGGCAAAAAGCAGTTCCTGCGGTACTTTTCGCTACCGGAACAAACGATCCTGATCCGTGCAGGCGCGCAGTTGATCGAATTGGCCGGGGGGCGCAGCGTAAATGCTTTTCGCGCAGGAAACTTCGGCTTCAACAGAGATACGCTTCGGGCGCTCGCCGCGAATCGCTTCGTTTTCGATAGCAGCTACAACGCTACGATATTTGGGCCGGACAGCGGAGTCAGCCCGGAAGTTCCGCTGGTAGAGCCGGTTGGATGCGAAGGCGTTTACGAATATCCCATGACGGTTTTTCATAGTGGCGCCCGTTCATTGCGGCATGCACAGTTGACTGCGTGTTCGCACCGGGAGATGGAAGGCTTGCTCTGGCAAGCGCTGGAAACCGGGCGTAAAGCCTTCGTCATTCTCTCGCATAATTTCGAGTTGCTCAACGATAGCATGAACCGGCCGGATGATATCGTGGTAGCCCGCTTTCTTAACCTCTGCTCTTTTCTGGATCGCCATCGGGATTGCTTCCGGGTACGTGGTTTCCATGATTTGACTCCCGCACCGGTTCTTTCGCAACCCGCCCCGCTTACCTCGCCGATCTGGAAAACCGGACTCAGAATATTCGAACAGGGTTTACGGCGGGGGTTTCGTTGAGCCCATTATGGCATTATCGCCAGGTGCCCATAAAGCTTCAGCTTGGCGACAAGACGTTGCTTGCATCTGAATTGTGGTTACAAGTTCGGGAGGTGGGACTTGATGATGAAACCCCGCCGGTGGCGGAGCCGATACCCCCCGCCGACTCTCTTCAAGCCGATAGCCAGGGTTTTTTGATACGCTCGCTGCGCGTTACCGATAAGCAACCCGTACTTCGAAGGCGGCATGATTACCTCTGCTATGTACCATCCCAGCACCAGCGGTACTATATCGATATGCGCCAGTCATTCGAAGCGTACAAGAGCAAGTTTTCCTCCAAGACGCGTTCGACTCTCAATCGTAAAATCAGGAAATACGCGGAATATTGCGGTGGAAGTATTTCCTGGAAGGTCTATCAGTCAGCTGGCGAGATGCCGGAGTTCTTTCGATTGGCTCGCTCCGTTTCCGAAATAACCTATCAGGAAAAGCTGCTCGATGCGGGTTTGCCCGATTCGGAAGCGTTTCTGCATGAAATGGAACGGCTTGCTCAACAGGGGCTTGTCCGTGGATTCATTCTTTTTCATCAGAACCGGCCTGTCTCGTATCTGTACTGCCCGGTCTCCAACGGCGTCCTGAACTACGCCTTTCTCGGATATGATCCCGGCTACATGAGTTTTTCAGTCGGCACCATTTTGCAGTGGCTTGCCCTGGAACATCTATTCGGAGAGCGTTCCTTCCGTTTTTTTGATTTCACCGAGGGGCAGTCAGAGCATAAAAAGCTATTTGCAACTCATAGCGTTCAATGCGCAAATGTGTTCTTCCTGCGCAGCAATCTGCGCAATGAATTCTTGCTGCATACCCAGAGAGCCGTTGATCATTTCAGTAGGTTAGCGGGCGATAAGCTGGATCAGATCGGCCTTAAGTCGAAAGTAAAAAAAATGATGCGGTTCGGCATCTAACCCGGATGTTTCATAAATTGACGCGCGCCCTTGCTGGTCTTTTGTTTCGTATGGGAATTTTGCTCAATCGGGCGTACGAATAACGACGCCACTCGTTCACAAAATTCCCCTGCAAAACAAAATCCTGCGCAATCATCACGCGAATTTATGAAGCATCCGGGCTAATGTCTTTTCTCGGTTTTTTTTTAAAGAAAACTTATGACCCAGTGGCAGGCGGCTGACGCCCCGGGTAGCACCCCTGATCTTTCTCTGCTTGGTCCGGTACCGCTTGAGCTCGATCCGCTCTGGCTAAGCAGCCGTGTCAACGGTGCAGGCGGAGCGGACAAGTATATACAGTGCTTCCTGCTCGGAGATCCACAGCGCCCTCGCGGTTATGCGCCTTTCGTTGTCCATCAGGGTGCGCTCGCGTATTGTTTTGGCGAGACGACCGTATTTCGTGTTCCGGTACTACGGTATGCGATGCAGGAGGCGCCCTTGTGCGAGAACCAGGAATTGCTTGCCGGGTTGTTTGAGCCGCTTTGCAAGGCGGTAGGCAAACGCGGTGTCGCGTTTTTCGAGGGCGTACGCGCGGGCTCGCCCCTTGCCGGGCTGCTGACATCGCCAGGCAGTCCGGTTTGCAATTTTTTCCACGTGGTGCCCTACGGCCCGGCCTATACGCGGCGCCTCATCGAACTTCCGGTGGGGGCGCAATTTGAAGATTATCTGCGAACGCTGGGAAGCAAAACCCGTGAAGACGTCCGCCGTACGCGCAAAAATTTCAGCGTGAAAGCGAAGAAACCTGTGAAGATGATCCGTTATACGGAACCGGAACAGGTTAACGAGCTGGCCGCTGCGGTGGCGCTGGTATCGCGCAAGACGTACCAGTACCATCTCCTCGGCCTCGGACTTGAAAATACTCCCCAGCACATCGCGGAACTTCGTGCGGCTGCTGCCGGCTGCTGGTTGCGGGCGTACGTTCTCTGGATTGGCGATAATCCCGTCGCTTTCGGGCTTGGCTATCATGATGGCCATACCTATTATGGACACCATGTCGGGTACGATCCGGACATATCCAAGTTGCAACCGGGTATTTATTTACATACGGAAGTCATGGCCGATCTGCTTGCGGACGGCATTTGCCGCTTTGATTTTCTGGCCGGAGACAATTTGTACAAGCAGAGAATGTCAAACAGGATGCGAGAAGAACGTCATTATTATCTGATTCCGCGCGGCTGGCCCGGTACAATCCGTGCGCGTACCCTGGTCACAGTAAATTCTCTGTCTGAGACGATCGGCCGCTGGCTTGATAAGAGTGGTCTGAAGGAGCGCATCAAGCGGTTAGTTCGTGTCGCCGCAGTTAATCGCTCTACGCTCAGGAACTGAAGTTATGTTGAAGGAGAGGCTGGAATTTCTGAGAGGTCCTGGGGGACTTCGTGCCGCCGGATATTTCGGACTGAAATTAATTACCCGGATTGACGTGTTTCGTATTGTCTGGATATTGACCCGGTCGAACACGTCATTGATGCTACCGCCCGGCTGGCGTTACTTGAGCCTTCATACCGAGGAGGCACTGTCCGGCCTGTCCCGTGCTATGATCGAACGGGTAGCCGAGCAATGCGGCCCCAACCCCAAGCAACTTGTCGGACGTGGCGGCAGTTTGCACTTACTGGTAGCCGGCGATTCGCTGGTAGCCCAGCTCAGCATTGAGCGTGGTCCCAACTGCCGGGTCGATTCACCGCCTCTGCTTCTCGGCATGGCTGAAACCGATGCCTTTCTCGGGTATCTGTATACATGGCCGGCCTATCGCCGGCAAGGTGCCGCGCGATGTTTGATCGCTGCAACCGTGAGCGATCTTTCACCACACAATGTTCGCCGGATACTCGCGCACGTTCGCGCCACCAACGTGCCCTCGTTGGCTGCTTTCGAGCATGCGGGCTGGAAAACCGGGGCAACGATTCTATGTACGCTCAGCGGCCGTTTGTTGATGGCCCCGGGAGCTGCAAGGGCGAGACTCACCGTTCGCCCCGTAGCGAACGCACCAAAAGTTGGGTGATGCAAAAAGTCATTGCGGGTGATGGTGCTTAGCCCGGATGTTTCATAAATTGACGCGCGTCCTTGCTGGTCTTTTGTTTCGTATGGGAGTTTTGCTCATTCTGGCGTATGAGTCACTACGCCGCTCCTTCACAAAATCCCCCTGCAAAACAAAATCCTGCGCGATCATCGCGCTTATGAAACATCCGGGCCAGATTAGGATTGTGGCCTATCCCTCGTGGCCGGGTTCGCCCGCCGCCGCCAATCCAGCCATGCATCCACCTTCGTGCGGTAGTAATGAACCCGGTCGTGCTGATGGTGTTCCACCTCGTATTTTTTACCACGCTCGATGATCAGGATGCAATCATCGTATCCGCTCAGGCCAAGCGAGTCGTAGTGCTCCTGCATGGGCCGGGTCATGGGGTAGCTGTTTGTGAATAACGGAATCAGTACAACCCGAAGCGGTAGATGTCCGAGTTCACGCGTCACCCGAGCTATCAATTGACGCTTTCCATGAACGATCGGATCACTCGTGTAAATTACCGAGATTCCGTCTTCAGCCAGCCTGTCCGGTAGCTCGCGCAGGAGTCGAATGGTAAATTCAATGCCAATATCGCCGCCTCCGATTGGCAGCTGCGCTCCAATAACCGGATGGGGAACATAAGGCGTGTTTGCAGTGATGCAATCGAAGCATCCCGGAATGTTCGAGAAAAGGTCGCTGTGCACCGCATGGACAGTCGTTAGCTTGTTGAGACGAGCGTTCGCCTCCACCATTGCGAGAGCTCGTGGGTTGATATCGACGTAAAAACTCTCGTCGGACTGCGGGGCAAGCGATAGACCCTGCACGCCGCTTCCCGTGCAAAGATCGAGCGACCTCGAAAAATGGCGGCCCCTACAATATTTCGCCGCGATGTCGACCATCAAATGAGAATCCCATCCGATATAAACGAAATCGGGTTGATCCCTGGAAGTGTCGCAGAGGAAATACCGGTTCCCTACAGGGTAGCAGCGAACCCTCGATCTGACTGCGCCATTCGAGACAGACAGAATCCCCGCGTCCTCAAGAATTCGCAGGCTGCCAGTATTTATAATGGTATCGATCCGATCCAGTGTAACATTCCGATGAAGGAAAAACAGATCAAACAGAATTGTGGGCAACGGACCTTGCTCCCGCTCGAGCAGAGTCCTATAGAGACCCTGCCAGGGCGACTGCTTCCAGCAGTTGACCCCCCCTGTGAAGAATTTTGCGAGCCGGACAGGTTCCGAATACCAGCGATTTCCACCTGCCTGGGGCAGCCTGACTATGCACTCATACCGGGAGTTCTGGAGAATCGACGAAAGAACGGCGGCAGCCCCCTCGGTAAATCCCTTGGGTTCAAAACGAGCTTCGTTGAAATCTGGCGATTCGTGACTGGACAACGTCTCTACCGGATCCCATCCTTGCCCTGAGGTTAGCTTGATGTGGTTTCTATACATAACGAGGTTATAAGGAGTATCAGGGTTCTAATGCCGGCAAGGTCCATTTACGTCACGTATCCCAAGCTCAGAGCCTTCGCGCGGGCACGCAACATGTTCCATGTAGGAGTTTACCCATGTTTTTCGCAGTACGTGTCCTTATTGTCACCTTTCGACATAATGGCGCCACTTTGAATGGCCATTTCAGGGGCTCGAACGGGTTCAAGAATGCGCGATTTTTCCGCGTTTTGCAACTGTCATTTCCGGCATTTCTGGCAGCGATTGCAGACTGCAGTAGCTTTCGCCATCCAGCACCACGCGATATGCGCCGTGGCGCAGGCGGTCCAGGATGGCAGCGCCAATCATTTTGTTGGCGGCAAACGCTTCACCCCATTCGCCGAAGTCCAGATTTGAGGTCAGCAGCATAGCTGCGCGCTCGGCACCGGCTTGATGCAGCTTGTCTAGCCGGGCGAAGTCCAGATTGATGCTACGTCCGCATCGATCTCAGAGTTTCATAACCAATCGACGCATGTATGGGTTTCCGGCGGGCCGCTCGAATTGGTGTTGGATTACAAAAAATCCGCACGGTTAGCGGCTTGTATTGATCCTATGAGACTTTTGATTTTGCATTAAACGTTATTCGATGTTCTGCACCTGCTCCCGCATTTGCTCGATCAGCACTTTGAGTTCCATCGAAATTCTCGACACTTCCGCATCTACCGATTTGGAACCTATCGTGTTGGCCTCACGATTGAGCTCCTGCATCAAAAAATCCAGGCGTTTGCCGATTGCCCCCCCGCTCCACAGCACCCGTTCCACTTCGTCCAGATGAGTCTGCAAGCGGGACAGTTCTTCGTCCACATCGATCTTGCTGGCGAATAAGGATAACTCCTGGCGGATGCGATCATCATCGTGATTTATCATGGCTTCCTGCAACCGGGTCTTGACCTTTTCCTGAAAAGCCATCAGCAATGCGGGAATACGCGGCGATACTTCCGCCGTCAGCCGGCGCATCCTGCCAAGGCGCTCGAGGAGTATGGCTTTAAGTTTTTCGCCTTCGCGCGCGCGTGCCGCCGCAAACTCATCCAGAGCAACGTGCAGCAACTCGATGCATGGGTCGCACAAGTCCTGCGCCGGCAGCGAATCGGCGCCCAATATTCCAGGCCAGCGGAGAATATCCGCCACTTCCAGACCGCGTGCATCGGGTAGCGCCACTCTGATGGCACGGTCCAGTTCCAGTAATTTCTGCAATAGGCTGGCATTGATTTGCTGCGGATCATCCGCACCCGCAAGCCGGAGAAAGCTCAAACGGCAATCGATCTTTCCCCGATTCAACCGAGCTGTCAGCAACTCGCGCATCGTCGCCTCAAGCAAACGAAGCTCATCAGGGAGGCGGAACTGGATATCAAGGTAACGATTGTTGACGGAGCGTAACTCCAGATTGAGTGAGCCGCGCGGCACTTCCTTCGTAACCACTGCGTAGCCGGTCATACTATAGATCATGCTAATTTAACCACCGACAAATCCTTAACCCCGATGTTTCATAAATTCGCATGATGATTGCGCAGGATTTTGTTTTGTAGGGGGATTTTGTGAGGGAGCGGCGTAG
>JAKDLC010000324.1 GCA_030453055.1 Nitrosospira sp. | reverse complement strand
ATTGTCACCATGGACGTGCCGCCGTAGCTGATCAGCGGCAGCGGCACCCCCACCACAGGCAGAATGCCGACAACCATACCGATGTTGACGAAAATATAGGTGAAGAAAGTCAGCGTGATCGAACCGGCGATAAGACGGGTAAACTGGGTCGAGGCATTGGCGGCGATGATCATGCCGCGGCCTATTACCACCAGGTACAACAGCAGCAGCATAGAATTGCCGATCAGGCCGAATTCCTCGGAGAAGACCGCGAAGATGAAGTCGGTGCTTTTCTCGGGGAGGAAATCAAGATGAGTCTGGGTTCCGTTTTGCCAGCCCTTGCCGACGACGCCGCCGGATCCGATGGCGATCGTCGACTGGATGGTGTGGTAGCCCGCCCCCAGCGCATCCTGTGTCGGATCAAGCAGCGTCATAACGCGCCGCCGCTGGTAATCGTGCATCATCGACCACAGGATCGGCAGACTGGCGGCTCCGGCGATCAGCAATGTAGCCATAATACGCCATGACAACCCGGTGAGAAACAGCACGTAGAAACCGCTGGAGGCAATCAGCAATGCGGTACCCAGATCGGGCTGACGCATAATCATCACCACCGGCAGCAGCAACAGCAACGTTGCTACCGCGTAATCGCGCAGCCGCAGGGTGGTTTCATGTTTGTCAAAATACCACGCCATCATCAGCGGTACGGCGATTTTCATCAGCTCGGAAGGCTGGATACGGGTTACACCGATGTTCAGCCAGCGCCGCGCGCCATTGTTGATCTCACCGAACAGTGTCACGCCAACCAGCAGGAAAAGGCCGGCTACATAGATCGGCAGGGCGATGCGCATGATATGCTGCAATGGAATGTTGGCGACCAGCCACATGATGGCCAGGGCCACCAGCATATTGACCGCCTGATTCGTGACGCGGTTCAGGTTCGCGTCGGTGGCGCTATACAGCGTAAGAAGACCCGTCAGCATCAGCAGCAATACCCCACCGAGTAAAAAGCCGTCCACATAACGCGTGAGGTAGTGCCATAGACGCATAGGCTTAGTCATGCTCGCCCTCTTCTCCCTGTTCCTGGCCGACCGTCTTCGCCGCGGCTTCGTCGGGCAATTCGCCGAGCAGGTAATAGTCCATCACCAGTCTGGCGATCGGTGCAGCGGCGGCGCCGCCGTGCCCACCGTTTTCCACCAATACCGCAAGCGCAATTCTGGGGCTTTCCACCGGTGCGTAGGCAATGAACAGCGCGTGGTCGCGATGGCGTTCCTGAACCTTGCTTTCCACATATTTTTCGCCTTGTTTCATGCCGATCACTTGCGACGTACCGGTCTTGCCTGCGAATGTATAGACGGCGTCCGCACCGGCGAGCGCCGCGGTGCCGCCGGGCCGGGTTACGGCTATCAGCGCGTTTTGAACGTATGTCAGATTAGCGGGATTGAGATCGAGGGTATAGAGAGGTTGCGTGACAATTTCGCGTACGGTCCCGTTCCGGTTATTGTGAACCTGCTTCACCAGATGCGGGCGGAAGGCGGTACCCTTGTTGGCGAGGATGGCGGTAGCGAAGGCCAGCTGCAGAGGTGTACTTAAATTGTAGCCTTGGCCGATGCCAACGGAAATAGTATCGCCTACGTACCATTTCTGCTTGTAGCGCTTCATTTTCCACTCTTGCGAGGGCAGCAGTCCGGCGACCTCGCCGTCAATATCGATTCCGGTTTTCTTGCCCAGCCCGAACTGGCTGGCGAAATCGAAAATGTTATCGATACCGAGGTCATTGGAAAGTCCGTAGTAGTAGGTATCACACGACACGACCAGGGATTTGTGCAGATCCACGTAGCCGTGGCCGCCCGCCTTCCAGTCACGGAAGCGATGCGTGCTACCCGGTAGGCTGAAGTATCCGGGGTCATTGATTCCATGTTGCGGCGTCCGTTTTTTCAACTCCAGGCCGGCTAGCGCGACGAATGGCTTGAATGTGGAACCTGGCGGATACAATCCGCGCAGCGCCCGATTGTTTAACGGCCTATCGATGGAATTATTCAGCAAATCCCAATTCTCGGTGTCGATACCATCGACAAAAAGGTTGGGATCGAAGCCCGGCTTGCTGACGAACGCCAGCACGTCGCCGGTGGCGGGATCGATCGCTACCAGCGCGCCGCGCCGGTCCCCGAATGCTTTCTCCGCCACCTCCTGCAATTTGATATCGAGCGATAGCGTCAGGTTATTGCCCGAGATCGGCGGCGTGCGGGATATTTCCCTTATGACCCGGCCGGCTGCATCGGTTTCCATTTCCTCGAAGCCGGTAATACCGTGTAGTTCCTGCTCGTAGCTCTGTTCGATACCGATTTTACCCATGTACTGCGAGCCGCGATAATTGGCCAAATCGCCATTGGCCTCCAGTTGCTCCAGATTCTTGTCGTTAATGCGCCCGATATAACCCACGACGTGCGATGCAATATCTCCTTTCGGGTATTGACGGAACAGGCGCGCCTTGATTTCCACTCCCGGAAAGCGATAGCGATTGGCGGCGAAGCGTGCGACTTCCACGTCCGATAAACGCGTGCGGATGGGCAGGCTCTCAAATCGCTTGCTCTCTTCCATCATTTTCCTGAAACGCTTGCGGTCTCTCGGCGCTATCTCGATTACAGCGGACAACTCGTTAATGAGCGCGTCCAGATCGGCAACCTTGCTGGGAACGATTTCGAGCGTATAGGCCGAATAGTTATGCGCCAATACCTCGCCATTGCGGTCGAAAATAAGACCCCGGTTGGGTACGATGGGCGAGATGGATATCCGGTTGGCTTCCGCCAGGGTGTGATAGTGTTCGCGCTGCGATACCTGCAGGTAATAGAAACGGGCAAACAGTAAAAGAAACAGCAACAGCACGAACACCGCGCCGGCAACGAGCCGCAACCGGAAATAATACAACTCCCGCAGGTGATTACGAAGTTCTACTGCACTCATAATGCATCGGGATCATGCCTGGGCCTCTGCGGTATTCTCAACAGTGAGGAGA
>JAKDLC010000323.1 GCA_030453055.1 Nitrosospira sp. | reverse complement strand
TTTGCTCCAGGGCGGCATCTTTTCGCTTGCCGTCGAAAGATCGGAGGAAGTACCCGCAGCCGGGGTTTCACGCTACATTGCGGAACTCTACGTCGAAAAGATGGCCATCAACTTCGCTGAAGCCTGACAAACCAAGCGGCCATTCTACATACTCTGTTCGCTGTCAAGTTTTGCCGGATTAGTGAATGCGTAATCCGGCCATGTTTCCGTAGGGTCGATGTTCATGGTGCAATTCGCACTCCTGTTTTCACTTCATGTGGTTTCACGTTCGTCCGCTTTCGCCCTGTTTTTCTGATTCATGAGCTCCACCATCAACGCGCCGCCGGCCTCGCCAAAGTCGATCGAACGATGCGGGAATGGCATTTCGATCCCTTCGCGGTCAAACGCACGCTTGATGCGCCGCCGATATTCCCGCCCCACATCCCATTGTTTGATGGGTAAGGTGCGCAACCGCCCCTGGATGACCACGGCGGAATCCTGAAAACTGTTAATGCCGTATATTTCGACATCCCCTATCATTAACGGGCCGAACGTTTCATCATTACGCAACTCTTCGCCCACTTTTCTCATGACCGCCATGACTCTGTCCATGTCTTCCTTGTACGCCACGCCGATGTCGAAGACATACGCGGACCACTCCTGGGTCATGTTCGCAAGCGTTGTGATCGTCCCGTTCGGGAATACATGCACGGTGCCCGCTTGATCGCGCAGGATGATAGTGCGAAAGTTGATTCTCTCGACAAGTCCGCCGGTGCCGTTGACGATAGCCACATCGCCGACCCTGACCTGATTTTCGAGAATCATGAAAAAACCGGAGATAACGTCGCGCACCAGATTTTGCGCACCAAAGCCCACAGCGAGTCCGACAACGCCCGCGCTGGCGAGAATAGGCCCGATCTCGACATTCAACTCCCTCAATATCACCAAACCCACCATTACCCAGACAACGATCACCACTGCCTGCCGCACCAGTTTGATCAGCGTTTGAATACGCTTCGCGGCCTCGGTCGCCGTTTCTCCCTCCTTGCTGGCCCGATCGATCAGCGACCGCTGCATCCGGTCCAGCGCCAGCTTGAGCACCAACAACAATATCCATGCCACAAAGCTGATAAACAGGATTCGCAACGTTGCGAACATCAGTGTTTGCCAGTTGACCTGATCAAAAAATCTGGTGATTAGATCCATAGTAATCCTCGCTAATGATGGTTTGCCGTGGAATCATTGGAAGCGATGCGCAACGGTTTCCATCGCCACCGGGTTAATGACTTCCATGGCCGCTCGCGCTTTCTAACAAAATCACGCACCGGCGCGGCCTGCAACAGGAAGACTCGATGCTCGACGGCCTTATTTTAAATCCGGTAGTTGACCGCTCATTTAATAAATCAATGTCGTAATTAATAACGATATTTCGTATTATTGGGCGCTTACCTTCCGGATGAGGCCGCTACCGGATTCAGCATTATCCCTCATTAAGACCTGCGGCAATGTGCGCTAGGCAACGAAGCAATGATGCGCGCTTTGCTAAACTTGAAATCCTTGGCCCGGTTCCGCCCGCTCGGGGCGATTTGGCGCATGACCGAAAAAACGGAAACCGAGACGACATGACCTCCGAAACCCCGCCCAACCGGCTCGACCGTCCGGTCGACGAGACGTACGACCACATAGTGGGTCCCGCCGATGCGGAGATCACGCTGGTTGAATACGGCAGCTACGCGGACCCTTCCTCGCGCGCAGCCCACGAACGCGTCATGGCTATGCGTGAACGATTGGGAGGTCGCTTTCGCTACGTGTTTCGTCATCGGCCGCTGCCAGGCAGCGATATCGCCCGCCGCGCCGCCGAGCTGGTGGAATCCTATAGCGACCCGGAGCGCTTCTGGAGCGTGCACGTAGCGCTGATGGCCCTATCCGACACACTGACAGAGGACGACCTGCATACCATCGCTGCACATCAGGTACTCGATGAGCAAAGCGCGCCCCGGAGCGATGAGGGTACCCTGGGCGCAAAAAAACGCGTGGATGCGGATGAGAAGAGCGCCGCCGCGAGCGGTGTTCTCATTACGCCTACGTTCTTTATCAATGACCGCCGTTACGATGGTCCATGGGACGCCAACTCGCTTCTCGAGGCAATGCTAGGCTCGCCGGGCCATGTAGTCCAGGCGGCGGTGCAGGATTTCGTCAAATGGACTCCCTCGACGGGTATTCTGCTGCTGCTGGCGTCGGTGCTTGCGGTCACGCTGAGTAATTCTGAGTTCGGCCCGGATTTTAATGCATTTTGGGATCAACGACTGGGCATCACCTTCGCCGGCGCGGCGTTCGGTCTCTCACTGCATCACTGGATAAATGACGGACTGCTGGTTATTTTTTTTCTGGTGGTCGGTCTGGAAATCAAGCGCGAATTCACCGTCGGCCATCTTGCGAGCCGGCAGTCCGCCATGTTGCCCATCGCCGCGGCTATTGGCGGCATGGCGATACCGGCGCTACTATATTGGATGCTGGTGCCGGAGGGACCGGGGGGAGCATGGTCGCGGGGCTGGGGCGTGCCGATGGCGACGGATACCGCATTTGCAGTCGCACTGATCGCCATGATGGGCAAACGGGTTCCGGTCGAGCTACGGATTTTTCTGACCGCGGCGGCCATTGTCGATGACATCGGCGCAATCATTGTTGTGGCGATTTTCTATTCCGACGCGCTGCATATCGGCTATCTTGGCGCGGCGGCCGCCATCGTGGGATTGCTGGCCCTGATCAACCTGGGCGGCGTGTATCGACCCTCCCCCTATATATTTCTCGGGATCGGCCTGTGGGCCAGCGTATACGCCAGCGGCATCCATGCAACCCTGGCCGGCGTTCTTCTGGCGCTGTTGATCCCGACCCGCCCGCCACCCAATCCACGGGTGCTGATGCAGCAAGCCGATGCGATTCTGACGTCGGAAACGCGGCGCGGACAAGACGTTCTGCGGTATGGCCCTTCCGAGCCGGCACTCGAAGCATTGGACGCCATCCACGAGCGGCTGGAATCACC
>JAKDLC010000322.1 GCA_030453055.1 Nitrosospira sp. | reverse complement strand
TGGACCGGCCAGACGCTTTTGCAGCCGATTTCCTTCAAGTCCGACAGGCTGCTAAATCGCTGTCTCGTCCGCCTCACCCGTACGTATTCTTACCACCTCATCGATGCTGGTGACAAAAATCTTGCCATCGCCGATCTTGCCTGTACGTGCGGCGTGAACGATTGTCTCGATAATGCTCTCCACCAGTGTTTCAGCAGCGACTATTTCGATCTTTATTTTTGGCAGAAAATCCACCACATACTCCGCGCCTCGATAAAGCTCAGTGAGTCCTTTTTGCCTGCCGAATCCTTTAACCTCTGTGACGGTCAGCCCGCTTACGCCGATCTCGTTGAGGGCTTCGCACACTTCGTCGAGCTTGAAGGGTTTGATAATGGCCTCGATTTTTTTCATGATGCGTTCCTCTAATTCGAATATATTTTTTCTACGAAACGGGGGCGCGACTATGGCGTCGTTGTGCCCGTTGTACCACAGATGCACGCGTGAGAAATGATGAGAGCTAAAATTCGTCGCGATATTTCGATGTAATCGGGTATCGCCAATCCCTGCCGAAACCTCGCTGGGTGACGCGGATACCGAGAGGGGACTGGCGGCGCTTGTATTCATTCTGCCGGATAAGATGAACGACCCGCCGCACGTCGGCCTCGGCAAAGTTCATATCCAGAATTTCCTGTAACGACAAATCATGTTCCATATAGGCTTCGACAATAGCGTCGAGCACATCGTAAGGCGGCAGGCTGTCCTGATCGGTCTGGTCCGAACGCAACTCGGCCGAGGGCGCACGGACGATGACACGCTCCGGGATAACCTGTCCTAGCGCGTTGCGGTAGTGGCAAAGCCGGTATACCATGGTTTTGCTTATATCCTTCAATACTGCGAATCCGCCCGCCATGTCGCCGTACAGCGTACAGTAGCCCACGGCCAATTCGGATTTGTTGCCCGTGGTGAGGACGATGGAGCCATATTTGTTTGATAACGCCATCAGCAGGCTGCCACGTATACGTGCTTGCAAGTTTTCCCCGGTGATGTCCGGATGGCTCTGACGGGACGGCTCCGCGAACTCGCCGGCAAGCGTATCCAGGAATTTGTCGAACACCGGTTCGATGGAAAGTTCGCTATAACGCACCCTCAACGTTTTGACCATCGTGCGCGCATCCAATAAGCTCATATCGGCCGTAAATCGCGACGACATCATCATCGCCTCTACCTTATCGGCGCCCAATGCGTCCACCGCGATCGTCATCGTGAGCGCCGAGTCCACTCCGCCGGAGAGTCCCAGCAGCACCCCCGATATGCCATTCTTTCCAATATAGTCCCTGACGCCCAGGCACAGCGCCTGATAAACGCTTGCTTCCAGAGTGTGCGACGGTGCAACTTCGCCCGGTATGAGAACGCCGTTTTGCAATTCGATGAGGGCGAGGGTTTCCCTAAATTCATCAAATTGATGGGTAAGCTCGCCTTTGCCATCCATCGCAAAAGAAGCGCCGTCGAATACCAGTTCATCCTGCGCGCCTACCAGGTTGGCATAAACGATGGAAATTTCCGTTTCGCTGATGCGCTTACGCACTATGTGATAGCGCAAGGCTTGCTTGCGCATGTGGTAAGGTGACGCGTTCAGCACCAGCAGCACGTTCGCCCCCGCCTCCTTTGCGCTGGCGGCGGCGCCTTCCTGCCAAATATCCTGACAGATGTTGACGCCGAATTTTATCCCGTCCAGTTCGAACAGGCAGGGAGTGGAGCCAGGCTCGAAATAACGCCGCTCGTCGAATACGCTGTCATTGGAAAGCTGATTCTTGAGGTAGGTGGCGATAATTTTACCGTCGCGTATCACCGAAGCTGCGTTGTAGAGTTTATTACCGGCAAGATGCGGATGCCCCACCAGCAGCGTTACGCCGCTTATTTCCTTGGCCAGGTCTGCAAGCGCATTTGCGCAGGCGAGACGGAATCCCTCGCGCAATAACAGGTCTTCCGGCGGATAGCCCGATAGAGCCATCTCGGGCGTGACAAGCAACCGCGCTCCTGCGTTCGCTGCCTGCTTGACGTAATCAAGAATCTTACGGGTATTGCCGCCAAGGTCGCCGACCGTGCAATTAATTTGAGCGATGGCGAGCTTCATGGTGCGGCGGTCAAGTCGAGTTTCTACTATCTCTGCGTGAATGGTCTGTCAAATGATCTGGGATAATAACAGAATGCGCTGTCTTGCGCGGAAATGGCGCAAGCGCGACAATCCCGCATGATTCCGGAATTTGAAACAAAAATAATCGATACGCTTGACGGTATCTCGGTTACGGCGTGGAATACGCTTGCCGGCGACGATCCGTTTCTGCGGTACGAGTTTTTTTCCGCAATGCATGAAACCGGCTGCGCTTCAAGAAAAACCGGTTGGCTGCCACAATTTGTCACGTTGTGGGAAGGCGGCGAGTTGCGTGGCGCGCTGCCGCTTTACCTGAAGAGCCATTCTTATGGCGAATATGTATTCGACTGGGCCTGGGCGGACGCTTATCGGCGCTGCGGCCATTCTTATTACCCCAAGCTGCTGAGCGCAATACCTTTCAGCCCCGTGACCGGGCAGCGGTTGATGGCGCAGACCGCAGAGCATCGCGCCCTGCTTGTCTCGGCTGTATTGAAAATGGTGAAAGACAGAAACGCGGAGACAGGGGTTTCATCTTTCCATTGTTTGTTCCCGCGAGAGCATGAGGCGCGAGAAATGGAGCAGGCCGGAATGATCCTGCGGCATGGCGTACAATTTCATTGGAAAAATCGACCCGAAAGCGGTTATGAAAATTTCGAAGCATTTCTGAAGGAAATGAGCCATGGCAAACGCAAGAACATCCGGCAGGAGCGGAGGAAAGTTCATGCCGCGGGCATTCGTTTTCAATGGCTAAGCGGCCATGATGCAAGCAATGATCACTGGCGTTTTTTCGTCGACTGCTACCGTAAAACCTATCGCGATCATCATTCCACGCCTTACCTCACTCCGGAATTCTTTATTCGGATTGGCAAAAACATGCCGAAGAATGTTCTGCTGAT
>JAKDLC010000321.1 GCA_030453055.1 Nitrosospira sp. | reverse complement strand
CGAATGCTATTTGATTTTGCAGCATTGTCCTCCGATCAATCATGAATCACCATAGGTAAATCCTGCGTCGCCAGGCTTTCTTCCTCTTACATCAATACGCTTGCGGCATGATGAAGCGCTGCGCCATCCGTCAACGCCAGGCTCCGTAAATTTCCGTCTATGTGTTTGTTGAGTCCCGACAGTACCTTCCCTGGCCCACATTCCATCACATGGACGACGCCCGCGGCCGCAAAAGAACGAATGGTTTCGGTCCATCGCACCGGCTTGCACAATTGCTGCACCAGAATGTTCTTTATTACGGCGGGATCGTCGTGTTGTTGCACATCCGCATTGTGCAACAACGGGATTTCCGGTAATCCAAGTGTCACTCGTTCCAGCCGCTGTTGCATTTTACCGGCCGCCCGATCCATCAGGGAGCAATGCGAGGGTACACTCACAGGCAGCATTATTACTCGTTTTGCACCATTTGACCTGGCCAGTTCCATGCCGCGCAATACCGCATTTTTGTGTCCTGCGATCACTATCTGGCCGGGCGAGTTGAAATTAGCGGGTTCCAGCAGATCCCCATTGGAAGAAGTGGTGACTTCATCGCACACTGCGCGCACGACTTCATCGTCAAGTCCGAGAATCGCCGCCATGCCTCCGGTACCTTCCGGTACTGCCTGTTGCATCACCTCCGCCCGATAACAAACCAATGACAGCGCTTCGGCGAAAGGCAGCGCTCCCGAAGCCACCAAGGCGGTGTATTCCCCCAGGCTATGACCGGCCACGAAAACCGGTTTCGCGCCTCCCAGGCTTTCCCAGGCGCGATATACCGCCGTACCCGCCATCAACATCAGCGGCTGAGTATTGATCGTCAGACTGAGCTTATCAACCGGCCCCTCATTGGCCATCGCCCAGAAATCCCGCCCGAGAATATCGGATGCCTCGGCAAAGGTTTCACGCACGACCGGAAATTCAGCGTACCCTTTCATCATGCCCACTGATTGTGAGCCTTGACCAGGAAATACGCATGCAAATTTGAGGGGAGGCGTCATCCTTAATCCTAAATCCGGTAGTTGACCGCTCATCTAATAGATCAGTGCTATGATTAATAACAATATTTCGTATTATTTGACGCTCATCTTCCGGATGAGGCCGCTACAACTACCGGATTCAGGTTAATTCAGCAGTCAGACCGTGTGGAGTGTACGGATACCCCTGTTTTACCAGCGAAGCAGCACCGCTCCCCAGGTAAATCCTCCGCCCACCCCCTCCAGCAGCACGTGCTGACCGCGTGTAATACGCCCGTCGCGAACGGCTATATCGAGAGCCAGCGGGATGGAAGCGGCAGAGGTATTGCCATGTTTATCCAACGTGGCGACCACCTTTTCCATCGGTATTCCCAATTTTTTTGCGGTAGAAAGAATGATGCGTATATTCGCCTGATGCGGAATCAACCAATCGATATCCGATACTTGCAAGGTATTCTCAGCCAGAGCCTCATATACCACTTCCTCCAGCACTTTTATCGCAAACTTGAAAACAGTATTGCCTTCCATCATAACGAACGGCTTGCCTTCCACCTTGCCGCCACAGATACTGCCGGGTACGGCAAGGATTTTACGGTGGCCGCCGTCAGCATGCAGATGGCTGGAAAGTATTCCGGGCCGATCACTTTGCGTCAGCACCACGGCGCCCGCGCCGTCGCCGAATAGCACGCAGGTGCCGCGGTCGGTCCAATCGAGTATGCGAGAATAGATTTCGGTACCCACCACCAGTGCGTTACGGCATTTGCCGGCGCGAATGAACATGTCCGCGGTGGCGAGGGCATAAATAAAACCGCTGCATACCGCCTGGACATCGAATGCCGGGCAATCCTCGATACCAAGCTTATCCTGCAAAATGCAGGCGGTGCTGGGGAAAATCATGTCAGGCGTAGTAGTGGCGACGATGATCAGATCGATATCTCCCGCCGCGACGCCCCCCGCCGCCATTGCCTTGCGGCAGGCGTAAAGCGCCATGTCGCTAGCCATTTCGTTGTCCGCTGCGATATGCCTCTGCACAATACCGGTGCGAGTGCGTATCCACTCGTCGCTGGTATCCACCATACGCTCCAGATCATGGTTCGTGAGAATCTTTTCCGGCAGGTAGCCGCCTGTTCCGGCGATCCTGGAGTACGTCATCCTGAATCCGGCAATCGGCTCATTTTCAACTCGGCGCTATGAACCATAATCGCTTTCACTATTTGCACTTCACTTTGGCGAGTTCGCTACGGGACGATAGAGGATCACGCAGAACATTTTCCGGCAAGGAGCGATGATACGAAGACAGACCCCCGGGACGATGCGGCAACGCCGCCACACGTTCGCTTATATGGCGCAACATTCCGCCGCGAACTTCGTCTACCGCGCGCGCGATGGCAAAACCAAACGCATAACTGTCTGCCGAGCCGTGGCTCTTGATGACGATGCCACGCAAGCCCAGGAGGCTCGCGCCATTGTATTGACGGTGATCCACCCGGCGCTTGAATGCATTGATGACCGGTAAGGCGATGAGTCCGGCAAACCTGGTGAGAGAATTGCGGCTGAATTCCTCGCGCAGGTAAGTAGATAGCATCTGCGCCACTCCCTCCGACGTTTTTAGCGCCACGTTGCCAACGAAGCCATCACAAACGACCACGTCAGTCGTTCCTCTATAAATGTCATTACCTTCGATATTCCCGTAAAAATTGAGTCCGCTGTCACGCAGCAGTTCCGCCGCCTGCTTCACGACTTCGTTGCCTTTGATCTCTTCCTCACCGATGTTCAGTAATCCAATGCTTGGCTTTTCCTTGCTCTCTACAGAAGACACCAGGGTGGCGCCCATGACGCCGAATTGAAGCAGGTGCTCCGCGCTACAATCAACATTGGCGCCCAAATCGAGCACGTACGTGCGCCCTCTCATTGTAGGCAGCACCACTGCAAGAGCCGGCCGATCAATGCCGGGAAGCGTTTTCAGGACAAACCGTGAGGTTGCAATCAATGCCCCGGTGTTGCCCGCGCTGAC
>JAKDLC010000320.1 GCA_030453055.1 Nitrosospira sp. | reverse complement strand
TCGCCGTTCAAAGATTTCTTGTAAATCCTGCACAATCATCACGGCGCACTGAAACATCGGGACTAGAGCTATCGTCGGGTTGCGGTATCGATTACTGTGATTTCCTCTCAATCCGGCAGGCTGCTGGCGGCTCTTCCGATATTCACGCTTCATCCGCTTCCGGATTCTCGGCAAATTCCGGCTCTGCCTTGACGTTGGATATATCGGATAAGACGGATTCCTGCTCGCCGATCTTCCCCGGAATTTTTGGCGTCGCACACACGACATCCGCGTTTTGCGCCCGGTGGCGCAGAGCATGATCCATCAATACCAACGCCAGCATCGCTTCGGCGATCGGGGTGGCGCGGATACCCACGCAGGGATCGTGTCTGCCGTGAGTTGTCACGATGACCGGTTTACCCGTCTTGTCTACGGAACGCCGCTCCAGCCGAATGCTCGACGTAGGCTTGACGGCGATATTGACGACGATATCCTGGCCGGTGGAAATACCCCCCACTATGCCGCCTGCGTTGTTGCTGAGAAAGCCTTCCGGCGTGATTTCGTCAGAGTGTTCGGTTCCCTTCTGCGACACGGCTGCAAATCCCGCGCCTATTTCCACGCCTTTTACTGCATTGATGCTCATCATGGCATAGGCGATTTCCGCATCCAGCCGATCATACACGGGTTCACCCCAGCCGACCGGCACACCTTCCGCGACCACGCTGATCTTCGCGCCGACCGAATCGCCGGATTTGCGCAGCTTGTCCATGAATTCCTCAAGACGGGGTACAAAGCCGGCGTCGGCGGCAAAAAATGGGTTCTGGTAAACCCCGTCCCACTGTTTGAACGGAACTTCCATGGGCCCCAACTGCGCCATAAAGCCGCGTATTACCACGCCGTATTTTGCGAGCAGCCATTTTCGGGCAATAGCCGCCGCGGCGACCCGAACTGCGGTTTCACGCGCGGAGGAACGTCCGCCGCCCCGGTAATCGCGTATGCCGTATTTTTGCCAGTAGACATAGTCCGCATGCCCTGGGCGGAAAGTATCCATGATCTTGCCGTAGTCCTTGCTGCGCTGGTCTTCATTGCGGATCAGCAGCGCAATGGGGGTACCGGTGGTTTTGCCTTCGAATACGCCGGAGAGAATTTCCACCGTATCGGGTTCGCGCCGCTGGGTTACATGACGGGAGGTACCGGGCCTGCGCCGGTCGAGATCATGCTGAATATCTTCGGCCGATAATTCCATCCCCGGCGGACAACCATCGACCACACAACCAATAGCGGGCCCGTGAGATTCTCCGAAAGACGTGACGCAAAAAAGCTTGCCGAAAGTATTGCCGGACATTTTGTTTTTCCCGCTAAATCAACGATTCGAGTTTAACATATCCCCCCGTCCCCTATACCGTGCCATCCGCCTCCCCGCCATCCACCGAATGATCCGCTAATGACAAAACCTGATCCCGACAAAATCAAAGATCCCGATCCCGAACGACTGAAAGGCCGCCTGACCATCATGGCGGCCAATCTTGCACCGCGCAAGATGAAGTTCGGTATGTCAGAGGGTATGGTGCTGGCTGCAGGCGATGAGAACGGCGGACCTTATCTGCTTGCTCCCGACGAAGGGGCACAGCCGGGAATGAGGGTGAAATGAAAGTCCCACAAGGGGTGGAACCGTTATTTATTTGCTACGAATGTACCCTTGCCGACTTGATATAGTTATAAAGTTGGTTCACAATGCGACCATGATCACACTCAATCTACACCAAGCTAAAACCCATTTATCGGCTTGCATCGCACAGGTCGAAGCCGGCGAGACCGTGGTTATCTGCAAGCGGAACAAGCCGGTGGCCGAAATACGGGCGATTCCTCAGCCCAGCGAGCAACCCCGCCCCATCGGTCTGTTGAAGGGACGATTTTCTGTGCCGGACAGTTTCTTTGAGCCTTTACCAGATGAAGTGATCGCAGCATTTGAAGGGCGCGGCAGTTGAATCGTTATCTTCTGGACACCTGCACCTTTCTTTGGCTCGTTGCAGGAGACGAGACGTTATCCAGTAAAGCTGCGGAGATTATCCGCAATCAGAACAACGATATCTTCCTGAGTGTAATGAGCGCTTGGGAGATTTCGATCAAATACGGCGCGAACAAACTGCCGTTACCGCAAAGACCCGACGTGTTCGTGTGCCGCCAGCGTGAAGATCATTTGCTGGTCAGTTTACCTTTGCTTGAAGCACATGTACTGACACTGAATAAGCTCCCCGCCATTCACCAGGACCCATTCGATCGCATACTGGTGTGTCAGGCTGTCGCAGAGAGCCTGACGATCCTGACCCCTGACGACGCAATTAGCCAATACCCCGTCCGGACGGTGTGGTAATCCGCGCAATATAATACATAGTTACCAAGGTTCAATATTTGATCGGCGTATCTATAACGTGCTCTTTTTTCATTTGTCCAGCAAGATTCGAGACAAGAGCCGTATCCGGTAATTCTGCTACAAAAACTTAACCATATAAGGCATGCTAATCAGCCTGCAATATCTCCTCCAGCATCTCCACCCCCCACGCCACGCCAAAGCCCGTAACATCGCTGCCAACCACGCCCAGCCCGCCCTTTTGATTACTGGCGGAAAGGTCCATATGCAGCCAGGGTATATCGCCCACCAACCGGTTGAGAAAGCGGGCCGCAGCGAGAATGTGATCCGCCTCTCCCTCCAAAGTGCACTGCTTGATATCGGCAATCTTGCTTTCCAGCTCTGCGTCATAATCGGCATCCATCGGAAACGCCCAGACTCGCTCGCCACTTGATTTTCCCGCTGTCAGCGCGTTCTGCACCAGATCCTCCCGGTTACCGAGAATGCCGCTGTAATACGATCCGAGCGCCACGTGCATGCTCCCGGTCAGCGTCGCGAAATCGATCACCACATCGGGCTTCTGTCTCACTGCCAGCGTCAACGTATCCGCCAGCACCATCCGGCCTTCGGCGTCGGTATGGATGATCTCGATGGTAGCGCCATTCAAGGCTGTTATGACGTCGTTTTGTTTGTAGGCGCGCGGACTGATGTG
>JAKDLC010000319.1 GCA_030453055.1 Nitrosospira sp. | reverse complement strand
CGGCTGCAAAAGCGTCTGGCCGGTCCATATTTCGCCGCTTTTTCGGCCAATAGAATAACTATTGGCCTTCAAAATCGTCAAAATCTGTCCTCACCCAGTCACTTTTTCGCTTCGATTCTTCAAGTCCTACAGGCTGCTAGCGAGAAATGAAATGGCCACCAACGGGGAAACCGAATGGCAATTAAACAATGCGTCCCACCATTTGCCGCGATTGCCAAAGCGGAACCGGCAATAAAAGGCGCCAGGAATCCTGACCTGACAGCCGTCCAGGATTTTCTCATTCGCTTTGGCTATCTTGAAGAAGGGAAATGCCAAGCGGCGGAATTGGATTCGCCAACCTCCGAGGCGCTTATCAAATATCAGGAATACTACAATTTATCGCCAACGGGCGACTTCACGCAGGCGACACGCGATCAGATGACGAAGGGCAGGTGCGGTATGCCGGATATGATACGGGGCATTGAGTTTACCGCCGAATGTGCTTGGGAAAGGTTTCGCTTGACCTTTGCGTTTGACTCGGAGACCGGCGATATCCGGGGTAGCGCCGAGTTACAGGCTGTGCGCAACGCATTCCGGACATGGGCCGTGGCATCTCCCCTGGTCTTTTCAGAAATAACGCCTGACGAGAATCCGGACATTCTGATTGGATGGAGACCCGCAAGAGATTTCGATCACAATATGGGAGGAGGAGTCCTGGCCCATGCCGATTTTCCTCCGGGCTGCTCTATAATTGCATCCCGGTTGCCGCTGCCGCTCCATTTTGACGATTCTGAGCATGTATGGACCATCGGCGCGGCAGCCAATGCCTTTGATGTAGAAACCGTCGCCTTGCACGAGATCGGTCATCTCCTTGGTCTGGGACATTCCAGAGTCGCCGGGTCGGTGATGTTTCCATCGGTGAACGATAATTTTATAATGCGCACTCTGACCGCTGATGACATTTTCGGTATTCGGACTCTCTACCCTTTCACCTGAAAACTCTTTCCGTACGACCGTGCGCCCGGCGTCTGACTACCGCATATATATCTTTTTTGGATATTAGTGTTCATATATTGCACCCCTTTCAGTTTTCGTGAGCGAATGAATAAAATGATAATCAATGTATTTAAAATTCTGGCCTTGAGCACCGTTTTCATTGGACTGATGGCGGGCTGTACGACCACCCACCGAACCACCTCATCGGCGAAAACGGCGGTCGAGCAATTACTCATCAGCGAAGCCATAGCACGGAGTCTCCCTCGCGAACCCACTGGTGCTCTGCCTATTCCCCGGGGTTCAACTGTCATACTCGATGTCTCGGGAATAAGCCCAGCCGCGGATCAGATGCTTCTGCAACAAGCTTTGGCCGCCTGGTTGGGGCGAGAGGGATACCTCATTCAAAGTGACAAAAAAGCTGCAACGCATCAAATCGATGTGATTGTGGGGGCGCTGGGAACCGAGTTATCGGGGACCTTTGTCGGTATGCCGCCGGTCACCAGTATACTTATTCCGTTTTCCCTCCCGGAATTAGCCGTCTATAAATCCCAGCTTCAGACCGGATATGTAAAATTCCATATGAATATTTTTGAAATACCGGCAGGCAGATTTGTCGGATCGACTCCCGCCTTTCTGGGCGACGCTTATCACAACCACTACACGATGGCTTTGGTAGTATCGTTTGAATCGTCAAATCTCATGTCGCCTCCGCAACTCGGCTCGTTCTTTCGCGATTCTCTTGCTGCGCCGCATCCTATATTGAAGGAGGATGCGAAGTTCAAGTTCGGAGAATAGAAATGGCGCGAAACGCCTCCGATGGCAACAGTCGGGAGGATGCGAAGGATTAATCGCATAGCCTGTTACTCAGCCTCCGGGTTTTTCCCGTTTTCCATTCCACCATCAGTCCCGGCTCCCCCGCTGCTGCCTGGAAGGCGCAATCCACTCCGATTCCCGGCGCCCAAACGAGATGCTCGCCACTGAAAATCAGCGGCAGCGCCTCCCGATCCCATGGCGGGATCGAGGCTTCCTGTAAAAGCTTCTTAAGGCTTCGGCGCGGACGGTTGCAATCAGGGTGCAAGCGTTCACCCCCCCGGCGCATGCGTATGGTGACCGGGTTCTCCATCAGCTTTTGCAGATCGATCCCCTGCCCCTTTCGGAGCGTAAACCGGATGGCGCCGCCCAGATCGTCGATAACCAGTTGCTTTTCTCCGTGCCATGCCAGCTGCCATTCTTCGCCGGGAGTAGTACCTGTCTTGCGCACGTGAACGACCCCTCTGAAGCAGCGAACTTCGGCATTCCCGAAAATGATATGCAATTTTGAATCCAGCCTCGCGGACAATAGCTGCCGCAGCATTTCTTCCAGCTTTGCGGCGCTGGGCAGTATCGCGCCCTGCTGCGACAAAGTGTAGCGCAACAGATTCCTGGCGCGGGGAAAACTCAGTTCCCGCAAATCTCCGACTTGGAGTTTTCCTGAAATAGTACATTTTTTGCCATCAACTTCGGCCAATTCATCCAGTAAATCGGATGCCCCCGCCATATGCCGGCTTGCACGCAGAAACGTGGTGCGATAAGCAGGAAAACGCTTCTCCAGCAGGGGAAAAACTTCATGGCGCAGAAAATTCCGATCGAAAAACACGTTATCGTTACTTTCGTCGGCAATCCAGGCCAATGAATTTTTCCTCGCGTAATCCTCGATCTCGCACCGTGACACTTCGAGCATCGGGCGCAATATTCGCGGCCCGGAAGATGACGAATGGCTTGTAACAGCCGACGCTCGATTTCCGATGTCTGACGCGGAATTCCTGAATCCCGACGTTGGATTCCTGACCCCTGACGCAGAATTCCTGACTACGGGCATCGCCCCCAGCCCCTTGACCCCTGCTCCGCGCAGCAATTGCAGCAACAGGGTTTCGGCCTGGTCGTCCAGATGCTGAGCCAGCACCACATAATCGCCTTTCGATTTTCCGAATATGCGATAGCGCTCGTCACGGGAGGCGGCTTCAAGGCTGACACCGGGTTCCCGATCGATCTTCAGCCGCGCGATTTTGAGGGGGATGCCCATGGATCG
>JAKDLC010000318.1 GCA_030453055.1 Nitrosospira sp. | reverse complement strand
TCACCGCATTCTCGGAATTGCCGTAGAATTTCTTGATACGCAGATGCTGCTTGATTCACTTGGTAGGGTCGAGGACTGGCGCGTCGATGCAGGTCAAAGTTTGTTGTTGTCCGTTAGCTCGCCCTTTCGTCTGCGAGTGTCACAATATCTCGACCATGTCACGTTACGACAGGATGGCCGGGGATGGGCGTTGGAAACTCTGACAGATAGAGTGCTGTGGCTTCTTTCAGATTGTCAACAGCCTCTTCAACTGTTTCACCTTGTGTGGTCGTGCCAGTTTCAGGATTCAGCGCGATATATCCGCCCTCTTCTGCGGGGGTAAGTACGGCGGTAAGTTCCATGGTGTTTCTCCTGAAAAAAACTGTGTTTAATTATCGCACGTTCGAGGCCATGATGCCCAACGTGCCAGCTCAGGGACGCGCCGCTTGCGGCGCGTCCCTCTGGAGCGCCGTGTTAGGGGGCGCATCTCTGTTGGCGAGAAGGCCGCCAGCGAAGCCAAGCACTGCAAAGGCAATTTGGCCAAATAGAGGAGAATCGATTTTCCCCGCCGCGAAAAACAATGCGGCAGGGACTTACCGCTTTGATTCGCCGGATCAAAGCTTCGGTACCGTTTTCCTCTAATATTTAACTCCGCCTCCAGCTGCTCTGATCAATCCGCAGGCGTGTGCGCCCGATAGAGCTGGGTCGCGTCGAGATTGGACAAGATCATCCGACATAGCCCGACTGGATTGACTCCAGGTAGGCGACGACATCGTCGGTACGCCCTTCAGCGATGAGTTGGTAGGCTGTCTTGTGATCGAACGATGGGATCGGCACATTTTTAAACCAAAAAAGTACACGATTGAAATCGGATTGCGAGGCGCTGGCTGCCGACATCACCCGCAGCATCTCCCGCAGGTAGTGCTGTAGTCTCGGCGATTCTGGATGTGCGCGCACGGTGTTGCGATGAACGCCTGCGGTTGCCGCGAGATCCTGCAACGGGAGCGACAACGCGTCAGCGACGCGCATCGGCGAGAGCGACAGCGTGTCGTCATAGCGAAGCGTCTCAACGAAGGTTTCAAAAGCTACAGTAGCCATAGGGACCTCACATCAGAAATACATTTTGTACGTACGGCATACGAATACGCCACACGCACAGTATACGCACAGTTAACGCATATTACCAGTACCTGGAGAGCATGCAAAACCGGGGGAGATGAACCTACCGAGGAGATGACAAAAGGCTGATGCCGGCTACGGTTGAAATGCTTGCGCGAGCGCATGCGCGATATCCTCCCGCACCAGGCTGGCGTCTTGTACAATATTTCCGAGGCGGGCGAAATCATGGGTCATTCCCCCATAGACCTTGAGACGGGTATGAACGCCTGACGCTTCAAGCCTGTCTGCATACGCGATGCCTTCATCCACCAGGGGGTCGTATTCGGCCAGAGCCAGGAATGCCGGTGCGAGGCCGTCCAGACGGGCTGCTTCAAGGGGCGCAAAACGCCAATCCATCCGATCCTCGCTGTTGCGCAGGTAATGGTTGAACAACCATTGCAGCGTCGTGGCTTCGAGCAGATAGCCGTGAGCGAAGCGGTTATGTGACGGGGTATTCTGCCAGGCGCTCGTGCACGGATAAAGGAGTACCTGCAGCACCGGCTGTGGCAATTCCGTGTCGCGCGCAGCGATCGTTAGGCCGGTTGCCAGCGTTCCGCCCACGCTATCGCCGCCCACCGCGATAAGATTTGGATCGACGCCGTAAGCGGGTCCGTTCGACAGCAGCCATCGATACGCGTCTTGCGCATCATTAACGGCGATGGGGAATTTGTGCTCGGGCGCGAGCCGGTAGGCGACGCTAAACACGCAACATGGGGTAAGAGCAGCCAGCGCGCGGCAAAGCGAGTCGTGAGAATAGAGGCTGCCGATGCAGTATCCGCCACCATGAAAATACAGTAGCGCCGGCAAAGAAACTCCATCGAGCGGTTCGCCCGATGGGGGCGCATAAAACCGTGCATCGATCCGATCGCCGTCACGGCAGGGGATGCTGATCGAATTGACGCTCACGGTGTTCGTCCCCGGAGAATCCAGCGTCAGGGTTGAAGCATCGTATGCCGCGCGCGCTTCTGGCGGCGTCAATTCATGCAACGGTTGCGCACCATTGGCCATGCCGGCTTCGACCAGCTCAAGAAATGCGGCAAGATCCGGGTCTAGCGGCATCGTAGCGATCTCGGATATGCTGGACGCTGCCGGTCAGAAACGAAGTTTCAGCGTACCGATAACCATTCGTTCCGTCCCCCGGAAGAAGGTTCCGCTATCACGTGCGGAAAAGTATTTTTCGTCAAATATATTGTTGGCATTGACGATAAAACGCCACGGGCCGCTGTCATACCGGAGAAACGCGTCGAATAGCGTGAACGACGGCGTGGTGCTCGTGTTAGCTTGATCGTTATATACCCTGCCCACGTAGCGCACGCCGCCGCCGATGCCGAAGCCCCTCAGCCAGCTAATGTTCAATGCATCGAAGTTGTAATCGAGCCAGCCCGAGGCCATGGTATTAGGGATACGGAACGGCATGTTGCCTTGAAAGCCGTCTTCACTTTTAGTGACCTTGACGTCGTTGTAAGTGAAAGCGCCAGTAGCATTCAACCCACGGAAAACTTCCGTCCTCGCTTCCAGTTCCACGCCGCGAGAGCGAATTTCGCCCGTCTGGATAAGGAGACCACCTATGCGCAAGTCGGGAGTCAGAACATTGGTTTTGGTCAACTCGAACAGCGCCGCTGTGAACAGGCTTCTGCTGCCGGGAGGTTGATACTTGACACCCACTTCATATTGGGAGGCTCGGGTAGGGTCAAATGGCCTACCGTTACTATTCCGATCGATTCCAGGTTGCGGCAGGAACGACTGCGAATAGCTCACATAGGGCGCGATGCCGTTGGAGAAAAGGTAGGTCAGGCCGGCCCTGCCGGTGTATGCGGAATCCGTGTTCCGGAAATGGTCCGGTACGCCTGCAATAGTAGCATCGGTGACGTTTGACGCCCTGTCATGGCGGCCGCTGAGGGTGAGAACCCAGTTTTGG
>JAKDLC010000317.1 GCA_030453055.1 Nitrosospira sp. | reverse complement strand
CAAGCCTGCCAGCGCATGGATCTTGGAGAAAGTGCGGGTGATGATGAGGTTGGGGAAGCGCTCCAGCCAGGCTCTGGAATCCGGGCGGATGGCGGCATCCATATATTCAAAATAAGCCTCATCCAGCACCACGGCAGTGACCGCAGGCACTTGCCGCATAAAGGCTTCCAGCACCTGTGGGCTACACCAGGTACCGGTGGGGTTGTTGGGGTTGGCAATAAACACCACCGCCGTACGGTCATTCAACTGCGCCGCCATGGCTTGCAGGTTGTGCCCCAGCGGCTGCTCCGGGTGATCAGCCGGCAAGGCGGGCACCACACATAAGTCGGCGCCCGCAGCCAGACTGGCCAGCGGATACACGGCAAAGGCATGTTCACTGAACAAGGCTTGCCGCCCCGGTGCCAGAAAACTGCGTGCAATCAGCTCTAGCACATCATTGGAGCCATTGCCCAGCACGATCTGACTGCTGGTCACGCCATAACGCTGCGACAACGCCGCTTTCAACTCGAAGCCGCTGCCATCCGGATAAAGCGCCACCGTATCCAGCGCCCTTTTCATCGCCTCCAGAGCGAGTGGACTTGTCCCTAACGGATTTTCGTTGGATGCGAGCTTGATGATGGAGTGTTCAACCATATCCAGCTCCCGCGCCAATTCCGAAATTGGCTTGCCAGGTTGATAGGGACTGATGGCGCGGATGTATTCGGGGGCAAGGTCGCAGAGATTCATAATTCCATTTGCATTAAAGTGGATGCTGCGCCGGTATTGTCGTCGGCTTGCAGTCGTACCGATTGTAATGTTTTCGTCGTCCCATCGTAGTCCATGATTGATGGGTTGCGTTTCACTTCACCCTACCGAAAATTCAGCAGTATCGGATTACACGGCGGGATACGAGCCGAGCACTTTCAAGAATGCGGCTTTTTCCCGCAGTTCGTCCAACGTTTTCGAGATTCTGGCGTCGTGCTGGTGACCTTCGATATCCACAAAAAATACGTATTCCCAGAGACCGGCGCGCGAAGGCCGGGATTCCAGGCGGGTCATGCTTACGCCATGCTCGGCCAGCGGAGCCAATAGTTCGTATATCGCGCCAGGGCGGTTCCTGGCCGACATGACCAGCGATGTCTTATCCTTGCCGGAGACAGCAACCTCCTGCACGCCGATTACCAGGAAGCGCGTGGTGTTGTTCGGGTCATCCTCGATATTCTCAGCGCAGATGGTGAGCCCGAATACTTCTCCGGCCTTTTTGCCGGCCACGGCGGCGGCGTTTTTGTCCTCCGCAGCCAATCTTGCGGCATCAGCGTTGCTTGCGGCGCTGATCCACGCCCCCCCTGACAGATGGGGTAAATTCGCATTAAGCCAATCATGACACTGAGAAAATGACTGGGGATGAGAGTAAATTCGTTTGATGAGCGCAAGATCGGCATGTTGCGCGAGCAGAAGCTGATGTATGGGTAACGCTATTTCACCGCATACCTTTAAGGGGGTTTGCAGCAACAGATCCAGCGATCTGCCGACCGCGCCTTCAGTGGAATTCTCTACCGGCACCACTCCATACCCGGCCTTGCCCGATTCCACCTTACGGAATACGTCATCTATCGAGCCGCACGCCAAGGTCGTCACCACACTGCCGAAGCGTTTCAACGCGGCTTCTTCCGAAAAGGTCCCTTGCGGACCCAGGTATGCGACGGTTAAAGGTTCTTCCAGAGACCGGCACAGCGACATGATTTCAGTGAATAACCGAACGACATGTTCGTTTGCCAGCGGCCCGGGATTCAATTCACACAATCGCGCCAGCACCTGAGCCTCGCGCTCGGGGCGATACGCCATACCGTTCTTGATTTGCCCAATCTCCCGCGCGAGGCCGGCGCGCGCGCTCATCAATTTGAGCAGTTCGCTGTCAATCTCATCTATCTGGTCGCGCAGCTGTTTGAGTCGAGCGGTCATCGAGGATTATTGTTTTGGCGGAGTCTGTTCAGTCAGTATCGGCAAATAGCGCACCATCAATACGCCGTCGATTGCCGCAATCTCGTCTATTGTTTTTTGCGGCACCGGGCTGTCCACATCCACCAGAGTATAGGCCATCTCGCCGCGAGATTTATTGCCCATGTTGTGAATGTTAAGGCCTGCCTTCGCCATGCTCGTGGAAATCTGTCCCAGCATATTAGGGACATTGGAATTCGCTACCGCCAGCCGGTAAGGAGATTCGCGCTCCATTGTTATATTGGGGAAATTGACCGCATTGGTGATGTTGCCGTTTTCCAGATAGGCTATTACCTGGTTCACCACCATTACCGCACAATTCTCTTCCGCCTCCAGAGTAGAAGCGCCCAGATGCGGCAGCGTAACTACCGCCGGATGATGCTGAAACATCTGACTGGGAAAGTCGCAAACATAGTATTTTATTTTGCCGGACTTGATTCCCATGAGCACCGCGTTCTCGTCGACTATGCCGTCGCGGGAGAAATTAAGCAGAATCACGCCCTTCTTCATGGCGTGCACCAGCTCGTGATCAATCAAGTGGCGCGTTGCATCCAGCAATGGCACGTGCAAGGTTATAAAATCGCTGTGGCGCAGCAGGTCTTCAATGCTTTCGGCTTTTTTGACTTCCGCGGATAGATTCCACGCAGCATCCACGGTTATTTCGGGGTCGTAACCCATTACCTTCATGCCAAGCCGAATGGCCGCATCCGCCACCAGCCGTCCTACTGCGCCCAGGCCGATGATGCCCAGCGTGCGCCCAGGCAATTCGATTCCCGAAAATTGCTTCTTACTGTCTTCCGCCAACTTGTGCAGGGTGGCGTTATCGCCCTGCAAATTCTCCGTGAAGCGAATCGCCGGGATCAGGTTTCGCGATGCCATCAGCAAGGCGGCCAGCACCAATTCCTTCACCGCGTTGGCATTTGCCCCCGGCGCATTGAATACCGGCACGCCTCGCAGATTCATGTGCGTCACGGGAACGTTATTCGTGCCCGCGCCCGCCCGGCCGATTGCTTTTACCGTAGCCGGAATATCCATCTGCAGCATATTGTGCGAACGCACCAGAATCGCATCCGGCTCGGCTATATCGTTGCCTACCTTATA
>JAKDLC010000316.1 GCA_030453055.1 Nitrosospira sp. | reverse complement strand
TCTACTCTACCCGATTTTCGGCGATTTTCGCCGATTTTCGATGCCAAGGGCGCGCGTCAATTTATAAAACATGCGGGCCAAGAGTTTCCGGTCGTTGTTTACTTCAGTTTCCAGATTCCATTTTTCTCGATCTCGTCGTGCATGGCATCCGGCGCCAGGTCGATTTCACCTGGCCAGGTCACCGCGCCAAGTTCGACGTACACCTGGGCGAATACATCCGGGTCGGCCAGCGCGGCAAAGACACCACGAGGTGAGCGTATCCGCTCAGACATATCGACTTCGCCTTCCACTCCGTCAGCGAAGCGAACATGTAAACGATACCCGTCAAGCGCCTCGACCGTCATCACATCCCAGGGAACCCCCCCGGCTTGTATAGGCGGCACTACCGAAGAGGCGATATCTTTTTTGGTGGTAGCGTGCGTTGACATAATTCCCAATCCTCCATGAGTTCGTGGTGGTGATCCTGCGCCCATTCCAGCACCAGCGTCAGCGCGCGTTGCGATATTTTTCCTCTCGATACCTTCAAGGTGCGTATATCGATTATTACTTCATTTCCCTCATATCTCGCGTGGAAATGCGGAGGCGCGTGATCATCCCAATACATCAATATTATAATCCCGTAGAACGTGCTTATTATCGGCATGTCTCTCGTCCTTTCGTATATCCCCATATGTTAAGCGACTTCCGTCCCGCATTGAATGCTTGTCTGGTAATTAACGGAATTGGAAATTTCCATTTCCGATCAGGGTTAATTCCCGAAACGGCTCTCCATGGGTTAAACTTGAATAATTTTACTTCCGCCCACCCTCCTTCACCCTCCTTATCCATACCCTGAATTCCACCTATGGCTCAATACGTTCTTACCATGAATCGCGTGGGCAAAGTCGTCCCGCCCAGGCGCACGATTATCAAGGATATCTCTCTCAGTTTCTTTCCCGGCGCGAAGATCGGGCTGCTGGGCCTCAATGGCTCAGGCAAATCCACGGTGCTGAAAATCATGGCGGGAGTGGACAAGGATTTCGACGGCGAGGTGACGGCGATGCCCAATCTCAATATCGGCTACCTTCCGCAGGAACCGCAACTCAATCCCGGGCAGACCGTGCGCGAGGCTGTGCAGGAGGGCTTGGGCGAAGTATTCAGCGCCCAGCAAAAGTTGGAAGAAGTCTATGCCGCTTATGCCGAGCCGGACGCCGACTTCGATGCGCTCGCCTCCGAACAGGTCCGGCTGGAAGCCATCCTTGCCACCAGTGGCGGGGATGGCGGTCAACAACTGGAAATCGCCGCCGACGCGCTGCGTCTGCCCGAATGGGACGCCATCATCAAAAATCTTTCCGGTGGCGAGAAGCGCCGGGTGGCGTTATGCCAACTGCTACTGTCCAAACCCGACATGCTATTGCTGGACGAACCGACCAACCACCTCGACGCCGAGTCGGTGGAATGGCTGGAACAATTTCTCACCCGCTTCCCCGGCACTGTCGTGGCGGTCACGCATGACCGCTATTTTCTAGACAACGCCGCCGAGTGGATTCTGGAGCTCGATCGTGGTCACGGCATTCCGTGGAAGGGCAACTACAGTTCCTGGCTGGAACAGAAAGAAAATCGCCTGAAACAGGAAGAATCGACCGAATCCGCACGCCGGAAGGCCCTGCATAAAGAGCTCGAATGGGTGCGGCAAAACCCCAAGGGGCGGCAGGCAAAATCCAAGGCGCGTATCGCCCGCTTTGAAGAACTCAACTCGCAGGAGTACCAGAAGCGCAACGAAACCCAAGAGATTTTCATTCCCGTTGCGGACAGACTGGGCAACGAAGTCATCGAATTCAAAAACGTCTCCAAAGCCTACGGCGATCGCCTGCTGATCGATAATTTAAGCTTTACGATACCGCCTGGCGCCATTGTCGGCATCATCGGTCCCAATGGGGCGGGAAAATCGACACTGTTCCGCATGATCACGGGCAAGGAACAGCCGGATTCCGGCGAGATAGCAATCGGCGCGACCGTCAAAGTATCACATGTGGATCAATCGCGCGATGCACTGGAGAGCGCTAAAACCGTATTCGACACCATCGCCGGGGGGCACGACATCCTTACCGTCGGCAAGTATGAAACGCCCGCCCGTGCCTATATCGGCCGCTTCAACTTCAAGGGCGCCGATCAGCAGAAGATCGTCGGCAACCTTTCCGGCGGCGAGCGTGGACGGCTGCATCTGGCAAAAATGCTTATCTCCGGCGGCAACGTACTATTGCTGGATGAGCCCTCCAATGATCTGGACGTGGAAACCCTGCGCGCGCTGGAAGACGCATTGCTGGAGTTCGCCGGCTGTGTGCTGGTCATCTCGCACGACCGCTGGTTCCTCGACCGCATCGCCACCCACATTCTTGCGTTTGAAGGCAATTCGCAGGTTATGTTCTATGCCGGCAACTATCAGGAATACGAAGCCGACAAGCGCAAGCGCCTGGGCGAGGAAGGTGCGAAGCCGAAACGGATCAGGTATAAGCCGATTAACCGGTGATGTGGGGGACGTAATCCCGGTTCTCTTTCCCGTCAGTGGGTGCCTTGCCCTGCACCCAAAAACCGCACACTTCACCCCGTTCAACTACCGGATTTAGGATTATACCTCGGCTCCCGAAAGATGAAATTCCGAGGGGAACCCATCATGAGGGCAATGTACCTGGCCCTGGCTGACCAGGCAGGTTCGATCCCGACCGCGATGTTTGGCTGCATACAATGCCTTATCCGCGGCATTCACCATGACGTCCGCATCGGCCATATCGGAAGTCTTACAGGCGACGCCGATGCTGATTGTAGTTTGAATATCTACGTCAGCGACTCTGATCCTCAGCGAACTCGCCATCTTGCGCAGCCGCTCGGCGGCATGAAACGCGGATTTCAAATCCGTGTTACGGCAGACGACGAGGAACTCTTCACCGCCCAGGCGGCAAACACTTTCATCCTTGCGAGCCATGGTCTGGATGGCCCCAGCCATCTCCTTCAACGCAATGTCGCCCACGGCGTGACCGTAGTCGTCATTGATGGACTTGAAGCGATCAATGTCGATTATGATGACTGACAGGGGCTGGCCGGAAC
>JAKDLC010000315.1 GCA_030453055.1 Nitrosospira sp. | reverse complement strand
CAAAACAAAATCCTGCGCAATCATCACGCGAATTTATGAAACATCCGGGCTAAATGGCAGAGCATCGTCCCATCCGCAGCTATGTCCTTCGCCAGGGGCGCGTTTCCAATGCGCAGCGCCGCGCGCATGAAACCCTGATGCCAAAATACGGCATCCCGTTTGCGGAAAATCTGCTTGATCTTGAAGCTATTTTTGGCCGGAGCGCACCGAAATTTCTGGAGATTGGTTTTGGTATGGGTGAAACAACAACCGTTATCGCCCAGGCCCATCCGCAGCATGACTATCTCGCTATCGAAGTCCATACGCCTGGCGTAGGCAGCCTGTTGAAGCAAATCGAGGAATCGGGATTGACGAATGTGCACATTGTCCAGCATGACGCGGTGGAAGTCCTGCAAAAGATGTTGCCGCCCGATTGTTTAGATGGGGTACATGTTTTTTTTCCTGACCCCTGGCCCAAAGCGCGCCACCACAAGCGCCGGCTGATCCAGCCGGAATTCATTGCACTTCTGTGCCGGCGCTTGAAGCAAGGCGGGTATATTCATGCCGCGACCGACTGGGAAGATTACGCTGGCCAGATATTGGAAGTATTGAGCAACGAACCTCAGCTTGCCAATACCGCTGTTGACTATGCCGCACGTCCGGAATACCGGCCGTTGACCAAGTTTGAACGGCGCGGTTTGCGATTGGGGCACGGCGTGTGGGATCTGGTATTCAAAAAGGAGGCGCAAAAATAGATAAGCGCTAACCCTTGTTTTTCTCCGGCAGAAAGATCTGCAATAAATCATTCAAAAACCGCCTGCCAATGAGCGTGGGCGCGATGCGTTGATAATCGCGCACTATCAACTGGCGTCGCTCCGCCTCGTCAAGTTGCCGCTGGATACTGGTGATGGGCAGCCCCGTGCGTTCCAGGAACATTTCCGTAGCAAAGCCTCTTGTAAGACGAAGTGCGTTCATCATGAATTCGAAGACCCGGTCGCTTCGCTCGACTTCGTGCTGTTCCATGACAGGCGCGCCGGAAGCCGCCAAGCCCTGCGTTGCTTTGGCGAGATAGTCGCGGGGGTGCTTATAGCGCATCTGCCGCACTATTCTGTCAGCAAAGCTTATTTTGCTGTGCGCGCCCGCGCCAATCCCAAGATAGTCGCCAAACAGCCAATAATTCATGTTGTGGCGCGACTCCCGCCCGGCTCGGGCGAACGCCGAAGTTTCGTAGTTGGTGTAGCCCCCATGCGCAAGCGTTTGCTCGATCATCACCTGCATCTCCGCCGCCAAATCGTCATCGGGTAGTGGCGGCGGGTAACGATGAAACAATGTATTGGGTTCCAACGTCAGATGATAAGCGGAAATGTGCGTGACACCGGACGCGACCGCGGTCTCGATATCGTTTCGCGCTTCCTCCGGCGTTTGATCGGGGAGGGCGTACATCAGATCGAGATTCACATTGTCAAAATTTTTCCGGGCGATTTCAATGGCGCGATGCGCTTCCCTGTCGTCGTGTATTCGCCCCAGCGATCGAAGATGCCCGGAGTTAAAGCTTTGAATGCCGATGGACAGGCGATTGATTCCCGCCGCGCGGAAATCGACGAATTTTTTCACCTCGAACGTTCCGGGATTGGCTTCCAGCGTGACTTCAGCGAAATGTTCCAGCGGCAGCAATGTTCTCACCGCAGTGAGGATCGCATCGATGGATCGGGCGCTGAACAGGCTGGGTGTGCCGCCGCCAAAAAATACACTCGTTACGCTACGTCCCCAGACCTGTGGCAACGCTGCCTCAAGATCGTGGATCAGCGCGGTCACATACTCGGCCTCCGGTACATTGTCATTTCCGCCACGAACTTCATGAGAATTGAAATCGCAATAGGGGCACTTTTTCATGCACCACGGAATATGGATATAGAGACTCAGCGGGGGCAGCGATTTCAGTCTCGGAGATTGGGAACGCAGAATGGATGCGGGAGAAATGATTGCTGTCATATCGATCAAGACAATAAATTGAATGCGTGGGTCAGCTGCGATTCAAAATGTCTCTTGCCTGATGCGTTCAACCAGTCGCGCCAGCGCCTTGCCGCGATGGCTGATTCGATTTTTTTGCTCCATTGGGAGCTCTGCCGCGGTTTTACCGAGCTCCGGCAGAAAAAAATAGGGATCGTAGCCGAAACCGCCTTCACCGCGCGGTTCCATAACGATCTCGCCGTGCCAGGCACCGTCGGCGATGATAGGTTGCGGATCATCGGCGTGGCGTACCAATACCATGACACAGTAATAGTGCGCCCTGCGATCAGGCTGATTTCTTAGCGTATCAACCAGCTTCTGATTATTTCGCTCATCCGATCCGGGCTCACCCGCATAACGCGCCGAATAAACGCCCGGACCACCGTCTAACGCATCCACGCATATGCCGGAATCATCCGCCAACGCCGGAAATCCGGTCAATTTGCTGGCATGGCGCGCCTTGGTGAGGGCATTCTCGATGAACGTGCGGTAAGGTTCTTCTATTTCGGCAACGTTGAATGCGGATTGCGGCAATACTTCAATTCCTGCGGGCGCCAGCAAATCACGGATTTCCCGCAGCTTACCGGAGTTGCCGCTGGCGATAACGAGTTTTTGCGTTGCCGGAACGCCATTCATCTTGTCGCCAGCGCCGTTTTCTGAATTCCGATCAGCTCCTGTATTCCCTGCTGCGCCAGATCCAGCATGGCGTTCAGTTCCTGTCGGCTGAACGAGACGCCTTCGGCGGTGCCCTGCACCTCCACCAGGCCGAAATCACCCGTCATTACCACGTTCATGTCGGTGTCGCAATGGGAGTCCTCCAGATAATCCAGATCAAGCACGGGTATGCCCTCGTAGACGCCGACCGAGACGGCGGCGACATGATCGAGTATCGGCGTAGTTTGTATCAATTGCCGGCGCAGCAGTTTATCCACCGCATCATGCAGAGCCACGAACGCGCCCGTGATGCTGGCGGTACGGGTGCCGCCGTCGGCCTGGATCACGTCGCAGTCAATCTGGATGGTGCGCTCGCCAAGCTTTGTCAGATCCATTATTGAACGCAATGCACGTCCGATCAGGCGCTGAATTTCCATGGTGCGGCCGGACT
>JAKDLC010000036.1 GCA_030453055.1 Nitrosospira sp. | reverse complement strand
TTTGATGGGTTGCGCTACGCTTTACCCATCCTACATAAGCGCCAAACTGAGAATGGTTCATCGGCATAATACGGAATGATTTGAAAAAAAACCGGCTTTTCACATTCCTGTAAAAATATTGGTTTAAGGTAGGTGCTGTAGTGTATTTTAACTGATCGGGGTTGCCGCAAGGCCGCGCATTATGGTTCTCCGGTTTTTTGTTTATTCCCTTTATCAAGGAATCGAGAAGATGAAGAAACGCAGTGATCGATATCTGTTCGGCATTACGTTGACTCTGTTTGACCGCAGATCGGAGGCCTTCAGACAAAAAATGCAGAATCACTTTCAATCGAAAAGCCGGCAGCTCTGGACGGATATCGGAATAATCCCCGAAGGAAAAGAAAACGACCCAATTATATTCTTGAAGGAAAGCGCCTGACCGGCAGCCGTATCAAGACCCGGCAACTGCGAGTAGGCGGGCAGTGAAAAGGCCCCGATATCCTCCTCCAGACAGGCATAAAACTCGGACACACTCACGCTGCGATTGTAGCGTACCCAAAGGTACGCGATACTGGTCCGTCATTTTTTTACTTACTAAAGTGAGACCAGCTGTAGGCCATGGTTAGCCAACGTGGTGTGATACATTTCTTGAGGTTCCACTAAGGTCAGTCCATGGACAAAAGCCGTCGCGATCACCATGCGAGTGTCATGCCCCACAGGTTGAGGAATACCATTTATTAAGATATCAAGTGGCGCATGACGGCGCCAGCGCTGCCACTCGCGGGCTTCCAGCTCTTCGAAAGGCAAGACCGGGCTGCCGACGCGACGGATCTTGTTGACACGTGTCTCAAGTGCCTGCTGATATCTGCCTAGAGTAACGAGATCATTGGCAAGATCTCGTTGAATCAGCTCGCGTGCAATAGCCAGGCTGATAACGCTTACACGACAATCGCTCAGTCGTACAGTTGTTGCCCACTGATCTGCGGTGGTTCCTGTTACACAAAGATCAAGCAGCGTATTGGCACCAAGCAGATAGCTCATTCAGGACGTCCTGTTCAACGCACAAGTCGGTACTGATCCTCTGCTTCGGATACGGAGATCACGCGTAATCGGGGTGTCTCTGCCGAAAGCTTAGGCAATCCCTCA
The DNA here is from genome assembly GCA_030453055.1 of Nitrosospira sp. Lineage (GTDB taxonomy): Bacteria > Pseudomonadota > Gammaproteobacteria > Burkholderiales > Nitrosomonadaceae > Nitrosospira. Next base: position 10,566 of record JAKDLC010000036.1, on the reverse strand, counting down.
AACGCCTCGAAGAGGGTGCGAATATCGGCAGTTGGCGAAACCAGTGCCTGCGCCTGTTCCTCTCCAAGCAGAATATATCGTTGGCGACCGCGCCGCACGATCTTGACCTGCCCGGCATTCACGCGATCAAGTACCGCTGAGTATACTGCCTTAAACCGAGATATAGGGGTGCCGACCTCATCTACCGCCGTGGCGTTAACACGAGCAGCGATATTATGTAAGGCGACTTCAAATGGATCTAGGGGCTCGGAAGGTTTCTTGGAGGTAAGGACATTTTCCGGGTTATAAGTCCGCGTGGATGTGGGCATGTGATATCCTTTATATGGTCAACCTGACCATATTCTAGCACATACATGGTCTGATTGTAAACGCAGCCAGTTTAAGTCCCGCCATCAGGCCATTAACAGGCAGCGTTGGGGTTTTACGTGGCCCGCACCTCCCCCCCTCATCGCCGTCCCTTCATGCCCGCAGAAACAAAAGACCAGCAAGGGCGCACGTCAATTTAGTGAAACATGCGGGTTAAAGGCGCCCATAATGGTGAGCAGCTGTTTTACCATGCTGGCTGGCGCGCTTTCGTATTGCATCTTCGTACTCCGCAAATTCCGGCATTGCATTATGCTGCGCTGCCGCAAGCAGCGCCGTCGCACCCAACTGAGCGGATTCAATCGCCAACTCGATTCCCATCCCGCTGAGGGGGTCGGGTGCATAAGCCGCATCGCCGACGGCGATCCAGCCATTGCCAGCCATTCGGCTGAATGCAACGGCGTCGGCTGTACGTCCTGTAATCCGCAGATTGTACGCACGACTCGACATCGAGGGGGCGAGGAGTCGAGTTCGATCGAGCTCCCGGACAAAGAATTCCCGCAAGGTCGCTTGCCGCCGCCTGATCTCGTCACGGCTGATACAAAAGCCGGCAAAATGGCCGCCGTCTCTGGCGGGCAACGCATACCACCAGCCGTTATCCATGGCTTCGACATAGAGCGTGTGATTCAACGCCTCATTCGGCAGCTCATTCGGCAGCTCATTTGGCATATGAGGAACCGGCTCGTCATGCTGCGTGGGTAACGAAGCCATGAGAGCAACTTGTGAGGATTCAGTCACCGGCGAGCGGTCTAAGAAGAGCGTTGACGCACGGCCGGTCGCAAGAACCAGGAAGCGAGCGCATACCGGATTGCTTCCGGTTTCAGCTGAGCGGGTTCCGGCAGAGCGCATCGAGAGCTGCCATTGATCGTCCCGCCGCTCGATGTCCATGACTTTGGTATCGGCAATGACCGACACCCCCGCAGCGCCTGCCATATTGCGTAAGGCCTGATCGAAAAGCCCGCGCTCCACCGCCATACCGGCGCCCCACGGATTAAACATCGCGCTAAGCGTCACCGGTTCGGGCGTGCCCCACAGCGATATCGTCTCATGGACTTCCACACCGGGCGCGACCCGCCGGAAAAAATCGGGAGAATGCCGCTCGATCGTGCGGCGCGCCCTGCCGGACACGAGTTCAACGCCATCGCTGCTGTAGCCGTCCCAGTGCACGAGACTCACGCTTGCGCCGCCGCGAGCAAGCATGAGCGCGCACATCGCGCCTGCCGGGCCGCCTCCGACGACAACAACGTTCATAGGTTGGGGGCGTTTACTATGAGTGAAAATAAACGTATGGAACAACTTTGGTAGCAGTGTATCATTTCGATAAGGCGATTTCTCTAGCAGCCTGTGGCCGGTCCATATTTCATCGCTTTTTCGGCCAATAGAGCAACTATTGGCCTTCAAAATCGTCAAAATCTGTCCTCGCCCAGTTATTTTTTCGCTTCGATTCTTCAAGTCCGACAGGCTTCCAGCTCAATTTTGAGGGGATATCATGAAACATACTCCCGTTTTAAAGCATACGACCCAATCAATCTTACTTGCCGGCATGATGGTTTTTGCAATAGTTGGCGTTGTTTATGCACAGGTTCACGGACAAGGACAATTCGGGGGCATAGGCCAAGGTTATGCACCGGTGGGGCAGTTTCCATCCGACTCAGGAAGAAACGCCCCCATCGGTCAAAGGGATCCGCAAGCCGGCGCACCTGCGTCGCAGTTTCCACCCGACCCCAGAAACACCCCTCTCGGCCAAAGAGATATGCAGAGCAACGCGCCGGTGGGACAGTTCCCACCCGACTCCAGAAACACTCCCCTCGGCCAAAGGGACGCTCAAGGCGGCGCAACGGCCGCGCAGTCCCCATCCGACTTCCGAACCCTCGGTCAACGAGACGCCCAGGGCGGCGTAGCGGCCGGACAGCCGCCATCCGGCTCAAGAAGCGCCATCGGCCAAAAACGCGCATCACGCAGCATTACCTACGGTCCGCCTGTATCGGACAAAAAAGGACCATCAAAAAGCTCTTCCCGCGAACAAAAGGCCGGCTCAGCCAAGCGAGATTCAGGGAAGGGATCAAGCGCTTCAAGCACCTCTGGCACGCAAGGCGCCTCTACCTCCGAGCCGGCGGCCACGTCGGGTAAAAAAGAGTCGTCAAGAGACCCTTCCCGAGAACAAAAACCTGACTCTGCCAAGCAAGATTCAGGAAGGGGGTCAAGCTCTTCAGGCGCCGCTGGCAAGCAAGGCGCCTCTACCTCCGGGCCGGCCATGTCGGGTAAAAAAGAGCCGTCTTCCCAAGAACAAAAGCCTGACTCTACCGAGCAGGATTCAGGGAGGGCGCCAAGCTCTTCAGGCGCCGCAGGGAAATCCTCGGGATCTGATAGACGTTAATTTTGAACCGGGGGGTAACAGGTAACTGTTCTGGCAAACCGTTGCTAGGCTGCTAGCCCGGATGTTTCATAAATTGACGCGCGCCCTTGCTGGTCTTTTGTTTCGTATGAGAATTTTGCTCAGTCGGGCGTATGAATCACTACGCCACTCCTTCACAAAATCCCCCTACAAAACAAAATCCTGCGCAATCATCACGCGAATTTATGAAACATCCGGGCTAGACCTAATTTTCGCTTCCGAAGCTGTCGGCATCGGAGAAAATTTGCTTGGCGATGATCTCCAGCTCGAGCGGACCGTCGCGGCCGTAAGTGACGCATTTTTCGTATCCGGTCACGGCGAAACAGATGCTGGTGCTTCCGGAATCCGGCATGCGCAGCGCCGCTGTTCTTACCGTTCCGTCGTCTTTCAGAAAGACCGAATATTGCGTGTTATATTGCGTGGGCAGGTCAAAAAATCGAATCTTGTATAGCTCATTCAGAAGAGCCAGCAAATCCTTGCTTCCATAGGGAAATCGCACACTTTTGCCACCATGCTCCCGTGTTGCGTCACCGGCGCCAGACAGAATGACCCGCCGGATCGGCAAAGCGGGGTTGCCGGGATGGCGCGTCAGGCGTACGCTGACCTCATCGATGCGGTAGGTAAGCGGCGGGCCGCCCACGCCGAGGCTTTGCTCCGTGGCCATGGACATTGTTCCCGTACAACAAGCGCCGAAAATCAGGAGACTACCCAGAAAAGACTTGCGCAGCGCTGGCGTTGCCATTACACCATTACACCATTACACCATTACATCGAGACGCCTGAATGTGAAACCCCGGACCCCGATTTCCTGACAGGCTGCCAAGGTCTCGAGTCGCAGGATCACGGCATCAGGCCTTTCAGGCCTTACGGCGCCGTGCGATCCAACCGATCATGCCCAAGCCGGCAAGCAGCATGGCGTAGGTCTCGGGCTCGGGTATGATGGCCGCAGTGTAGCCGAGGTCCGTAAGCATGCCAACTTCGATCGCGCTGTAGTCTCGTGCGTAGGGGCCTGTGTCCGACATGGCGAGCATCATCATACCCGCGTAGGCGGGATTTTCGTCGTCAAGGTGAGAAACACTGCTGCTCTCGTCCCAGGTTTCTGGGGTGTAGAGACCTGCCGGGTCGCCGCCGTTTGCGGCCACGGCGTTAGCCCCATCGAAAAACAAACCTTCCGCCGGGCTGGCGCCGCCGACGCTACCGGCGTCCCATGCCGCTTGATTCAGTGCGAAGGTTGCTGGATCGATAATCCTGGCGCCGTTCTTATCGACGATGAAGCTGTCGAAGGTACTCCAGCTTCCCGCGTTCTGCGTGCCAAAAACAGGTTCGCCGGATTGCCCGATAGTCGAGGCGAAACCGAGAACATGCGTGAATTCGTGAAACAGGGTGGAATAGAAATCGTACTCGGCATTCGAGGGCGTCGCATTGAAATCCAACTCCCACGCGTTACCGAAATTGATATCCAGCGAGCCGTCCGCATTGTTTCCGTTCAGGTCGGCGCCGGTTTGCAGTTTGGTACGGACAACTTCACCAAGGTTGAATCCCGCACTACCGGGGCCGGTGAATTTGCTGCCCGCGGATGCCAGCGTGTCACTGGCGTCATCGCTGGCCGTGGCCTCCAGCACGATCGTGCCCGAGTTGCTGAAGTGCCTGCCAAACATGTCGGAGAACGTGCTGGCCGCAGTATTCAGGGCAGTCTGCCGGCTCGGGCCGTTCGCGGCGTCAAGGAATCCCGTTCCGGCAGGGTCGGCATACTGGAACTGAAAGGTGATCGCCGCATGGGCTGCGGGCACAAATGACAAGCAGCCCGCCAGCAGGCCGCCGTTCATCATTGCACACACTACGCGCGCGATCCGAGTCTGTTTTTGGCGTTTCATAATAGCGCTCTCCGCGTGGATAAAATCAACAAGTGCATCTTCAAAGCAACACGTTACATCGGAGAGGCTGCACTGTCAAATCGCGCCGTCTGCTGATTGAACCCCCAAGCGACTTCGACGCCCGACATTCAAATCAGGTGTTATCCCGAAATGAGATCCAATCCGCATCTGATTAGCTGCAGGTGAGTCTGAAAACCCTACTATCGCGCCGGAAAAGGCGTTGTCAGCGCGAAGTCCCGCTCGCCCGGAATAAAAACGTTGCAGCTATGTTCCGCTCCCTCGTGGTTCGCTTTGAGATTAGCGGTAACTCCGGTGTCCGCCTGCTTCGCGATGGGAACCCCCAGTGTTCCTGCATTCAGCCTGTAGCCGGCCGGCAAGATTCTTCTAGCGGCAGCTCCCTCGAATTTCGAGACAGCGCCTCTGCTCAGGAAGGAATGCTGCACCTGGGGTGGCGAAGAACCGGTCTTTATCCAATTGACATTCAGCAGAATCTCTTCATTCTGCGACGCGGGCTGTGTGGCCCAGCACGTGAGGCCCTCACGCTCTCGCATACATGCGGACCATGCGTTTGCCACCGACTGCGTAACGGTCTTCTGCAACAGAAACTCAGCCGCCCGTGATGCGTCCGCTAACGAATTCTTCGAGCAATACGCGCTCTTCCACTGACTGAATCGATCTTCGGTAAACAAGGTATCCGACGGGGATATCCCACGCTGCGCTCCGCTCTCGCCCGGACGGAAGAGTCCGTACGCGACCCCGAGCGAATTGTCGGCGCCGGAGCTTCGTGCGCGTTTGATCATATTCCGGGCTTGTTGGAAATTTGATGCACAAAGTTCGGCATACATCGCTCGATCCCTGAGTTGAGCGTTGCTTTTTGAGTAATTGCTGTAAAATCCCTGCGCGAGAATCTTCCGGCAAGGGCTCTCGACAAATGCGCCCGCCGGCGAAATGGGCAGAATGAGCAGAACATACGCAACGATAATCCGGTTCTTCATCGTCTTTGTCTAAATCGACTATACATAAAGTATACACACCCGGCGAAACCCCTCCGTGTTATTTTGCAACCCGATAATAAAGTTTTCCCTTGCGCTACCGTTAAACGATGAATAGACCTGTCTGGCTTATCGTTTTGCTCTATGCCGCATTCGCAACGCTTTGGATAGTAGCCTTCGGCTATTTGATTTCGCCCACCTTCGACGACCCGGTTCTGCGAAGCCGCGCCTACCTGCTCCAGGAACTGATTTTAATTGCGGTCAGCGGCGTCCTCCTTTATCTGCTGCTGAAGTTTCAGCGGGATCCGATGATCACATCCGGCACAGCGGATGCGGGTGCGGATTCCGCCCATTTCCAGGTAGTCCGGTTGATCCCGATGTGCGCCGCCCTGGCGCTGGTCGCACCCCTCGTCGGTTTTGGCATCGTAAAGATTTACGGCCCGCAGTTGGAGCGCGACGCCTACGCCGATCTGCAAACCATCGTTGACCTTAAAGCGGGGCGAATCGAGCTTTGGCTGGCCGAGCGGCGCGGTGACGCGGAGGCATTGGCGACGAGTCAACCGTTCATCGAGAAAGTGGCGAGTCTGCGGCAAAGGGGCGACGACCGCCAGTACGAAAGCATTCGCAAGCGCATGGATGCTATCCGGCAAGCCTATGGCTACGAGTCTGTGCTGCTGTTCGATGCGACGCGAAAACCCTTGCTGAAGGAACAGGGTAAGCTGCCGGAGATCACTCAGGCGTTGCTCCCCATCGCCTTACAGACAAGCCGGATACAAACCACCGACTTGTTTCTGGACGAGAAGGGAAAAGCCCGGCTGGATATCGTCGTGCCCTTGACCCTGGCAACGGGCGAGAATCCGGTTGCGGTGGCGGTTTTGCGCACAAATCCCGAACAATTCCTGATTCCCCTGGTCGAGAAATCGCCCGGCGGCGCTCCCGGCGCGGAAACCCTGCTGATACGCCGGAAAGATGAAACTATTGTGTATCTCAATACATTGCACCACCTTACTGGGTCTGGACGGGACACCGGGCCGGACCTTGCGCCAACGCAACATTTTCTGGCCGCCGGAGAAGATTTTTCAGCCGCCATCGCGGGACGTGATGTGTCACCGGGGACGGTGCAGGCAACCGACTATCGCGGAGTGCAGGTATTCGCCGCCTACCGTCCGGTCGCAGGTAGCGGCTGGCGTGTGTTAACCAAGATGGACCGCGACGATGTTCTGGCGCCGCTCTGGGCTCTGGTGTTCTGGGTCAGTCTGGTGATTTTCTTCGCCATTACCGCGGTGAGCCTGGCGGTACTGCTGTTGTGGCGCCAGCAGCGGCGCGCACACCAACTGGCGATGCTCGTCCGCACGACCGAGCAGGATCGTCTACTCAAATATTTTTATGAATTGCCATTCATCGGCATGGCGATCACCTCCTCCGATACCGGACGCCGGCTGCAATTCAACGATCAACTATGCGAAATTCTCGGTTATTCGCGCGAAGAGCTTGCCGTGAAGACCTGGGCGGAGCTGACTCACCCGGAGGACATCGGCAAAGATAGCGTCGAGTTCGAACGCGTCATGCGCGGGGAATCGGAGGGTTACGTGATGGATAAGCGCTACATCCGCAAGGATGGTTCGATTGTCATCGCCAATGTCAATGTCAAATGCGTACGTACGGACGATGGCAAAGTGAATTACTTTGTCGCCATGATCCGCGACATCACCGAGCAGGAGCACCGGAAGATCGAGGCGCTCGCGGCGCAAAGCCAGCTGAGGGCTACGCTGGACGCCATACCCGACCTGCTGTTCGAGCTCGATCTGGACGGATGCTGCCATGCCTACCATTCCACGCGCACCCATTTACCGCCTGTCCCGGCCGAAGACCTGCTCGGTAAAAGCATTTCGGATGTCCTTCTGCCCGGCGCGGTGGATATCATTATGTCGGCGCTGCGGGAGGCGCAGGCAAAAGGTCTGTCATCCGGCAAGCAAGTGGAACTGGAACTTTTCCAAGGCAAGTTCTGGTTTGAGCTGTCCGTTTCACGCAAGCACGTCGATTCCGGGCTCGACCCACGTTTTATCGTCCTGGCACGCGATGTTACCGAACGCAAGGCGTCGGAACAGCGCATCCTGAATCTCGCACACTACGATTCGCTCACCGGACTTCCCAACCGTGCCCTCCTCGCCGACCGCATGAGGGTTGCCATCAAGCGCGCAGCAAGACAGTCGGTCCGGCTTGCTGTACTGTTTGTCGACCTGGATCGCTTCAAGCCGATCAATGATTCGCTGGGTCATGAAATCGGCGATCAGTTGCTGAAAGCCGTTGCGGAACGCATGTTGGGTTCCGTTCGCGGCGTTGACACGGTAAGCCGGGTGGGAGGCGACGAATTCGTCGTCCTCCTGAGCGAAATCGAAACAACCGAGGATGCTGCGCGCGTTGCGGAAAAGCTTATCAGGGGATTGTCGCAGCCATATGGAATCGAAGGGCATGAATTACTGGTAACCGCCAGTGTCGGCATTTGCATCTATCCGGATAACGGCACGCAGCCCAATGTCCTGTTACGCAATGCGGACGCCTCGATGTACAGCGCCAAGGAAGCCGGCCGCGGCCGCTATCAATTTTATTCCGATGACATGACGGAGCGAGCCATTGAACGGCTCGGCCTGGAACGCGATCTGCGTGGCGCCGTTCAGCGCGGCGAAATCTTTCCGGTGTATCAGCCGCAAATAGAGCTTGCAACCCGGCGCGTTATCGGCGCGGAGGTGCTTATGCGGTGGCGGCATCCGGCGTATGGATTGATTTCGCCGGCGCGTTTTATTCCAATCGCGGAAGACAGCGGACTGATTCTCGCGATCGGCGAGTGGATTCTGGTCGAGGCTTGCCGGCAGACTCGGCTGTGGCGCGACCGTGGCATCCTGGACGCATGCGTCTCGGTAAACGTTTCCGCTGTGCAGTTTCGCCAAAACGACTTCATAAGAGTCGTAGCGCGCGCGCTCAGTGAATCCGGCCTAACGCCAAACCGTCTGGAACTCGAACTCACAGAGAGTGTGGTGATGCAGGGTGTGGAGCCCGCGCTGCAGAAATTGCGCGAACTGGACACCCTTGGAGTAAAGGTCGCAATCGACGATTTTGGCACAGGCTACTCAAGCCTTTCATATCTGCGGCAGTTTACGGTTGACCGGCTGAAGATCGACCAGTCTTTCGTGCGCGACCTGCCCGGTAATGTCGACGCTGAAGCCATCGCAGCCGCCATCGTGGCCATGGGACTCAGCCTCGGTTTGCGTATCATTGCTGAAGGCGTGGAGACCGAAGCGCAGGCGGAGTTTCTGCAAAGTGTCTTGTGCAAGGAAGGCCAGGGCTATTTATATGCGCGGCCCATGGCGGCGGCGGAATTTGAAACATGGGTTGCGGCATGGGAACGGCACGCGGGAAACAAGTCACTGCCTGAATCCGGCGGTTGACCGTCATTTGCGGCGCGTTTCAGGTTTGCGTCATGACCGGCAAAAATTTCTCACACTACGCTATCCCGCACCCCGAAAACCACCCTTCCCTACTTGAGGGTTTGTGAAGCCTAATCCTTCTTTTCGGGTTTTTTTACGACCGGTTTTTGCAGCTCATAACCTTCCTCTGACGCCTTATAGCCGCCATACGCACCCGCGCCCGCCGCTGCAAGCACCCAACAACCCGATAACATCGGAGCCACGAGAACGAACAATCCCAAATAGAACAATGTCCTTTTTTTCATTATAACCTCTTATTATAAATATGGCGAAGATAAGGAACCCGAATCCTTGCTGAGAGCGATGCGCGACAAAACCGTGTTCCGGCGAGCGAGAGCACATGAGCAACAATGCACAATTATAACAATATACTCATCCGATATGAAACTATGGGCGGTTGCATCATTGGCCGGCCATGCAGGCACGGGGTATACTAATTACGACGCCCGGATAAAAATTCCACACGGAGAGGAACCATGAAAGTATCCGAACTGAGAGATGAACTGCTTGATTATTGGGTGGCAAAAGCAAGCGGCGCAGCGGAAGTGCGTGTGGTGGATTCACATTGCCTCATCAACCATTTGCACTGGAAACCATCGGCCGACTGGTCTCAAGGAGGACCGATCATAGAAAAGGAGGGAATAAACCTTAGCCACAGCCTGGAAGCCGGCACGGAGCACTGCACGGCTTATATGCGATCAGGCAGGAGCCGGCAGAAGGGACTCACTCCCCTTATTGCCGCCATGCGCTGCTATGTCGATTCCAAGTATGGCGAGGAGGTCATCGATTAAAACGTTCTGCATGGAAGTGACGCGGGAGCCCGTACGGCTACACATGTCAAGCGATGGCGCATGGCTACCATAAAGCGGATAGACCATTCTCGCGAAGCGATGGACGCTACACGCATGCTGGCGGCGCAGGCCTTCTCACGCGCGGCGGGAGCGCCGCTTGTACATGGCAACAGCATTCGTCTCCTCAAGGACGGCAGCGGAAATTACCCAGCCTGGCTTGACGCAATTTATTCGGCAAAGGAAACCATTCATTTTGAAAATTATATTATTCGAGACGATAACGTCGGGCAACAATTCGCCGACGCGCTTATTGCGAAGGCGGAAAAAGGCGTCCGGGTAAGATTGATTTATGACTGGATGGGCGCCCTGATTGAAACATCGGCCAGCTATTGGCGGCGGCTGAGGGATGGCGGCGTTGAAGTCCGCTGCTTCAATCCGCCGCGCTTCGATAGTCCGCTGGGGTGGCTGAGCCGGCTTCACCGAAAATCGGTTTGCGTGGATAACCGCATTGCGTTTGTCAGCGGGTTATGTGTCGGGCAGATGTGGGTAGGGTATCCCGAACGCGATATTCCGCCGTGGCGTGACACGGGCGTCGAGGTATGCGGCCCGGTCGTAGCCGATGTCACACGGTCTTTTTCCCGCGCCTGGGCGGCAACCGGGCCCGAG
>JAKDLC010000314.1 GCA_030453055.1 Nitrosospira sp. | reverse complement strand
ATGCCAAACGGGTACTCGTAGGGTTATTTGACCTGGAGTACATTAACTCTGCCATCCATTCTGGATTTGGTTAAATAGCCGATTGCTCCGGGCGTGCTGGCTACCCTCGCAAGCATTTCCTCGGGGGACGCTACCGTTTCCGGCGCCTGGCCCGTGCCGGAAAACACCAGCCGGTCCCAGGCCGAGCGAAGTTGATATGGAAAGACGTTCAGCTTCTCTTTGGAGAAGGCGGCGTGTAGGGGCGCATCATCCGGCATCACAAAGACTTTGACGGCCGTGCCGTCCGGCCAGGCATACTGGCGCATGCCGAAAATGGCGCGCAGGGAACCCCTGGAAAGTGTTTTTTCGCTGACGCCGGGATGAGTCACGATCTCATAGGGCTCAGCTGCCCCGGCAATGCCCATAGCATGTAACATGCTGAACAGCAGGCACATGAACAGGGTAAAGCGTCCGATACTTATTTTGATGGGCACGATTTGTATTCAGCCGGCATGATGCGGGCACACCAGGGCCGGTTAGGGTGTAGGAGCATCGGAACGAAAAATGGTAATAAGCCGCAATCGCGAAACCGGCATTGGGTCAGCGCGTCGGCCGGCCGCATCGCTTTTCATTTTTCAGCGATCAGCAACAACGGCGGAAACGGATGCGACATCGGCAACGGCGTGTGCTCCTTACGCATGGGTCTGACCCTGCCAAACTCGGTGAGAAGCTCCCAAATCTGATTGTGGTTTTCATACATCCTGTCCAGCATGCGGATCAGATTGACGTGATAAGGCCGGCGTGGTCCGTGGTGTTCGGTTATCGGCCCGGCAGGATCGTGGTCGAGTCCATAGAGGCTCAACAATCTGTTCAATGAGGGGTCCATGATCGACAACCAGTGGGTGATATCATGTGCAACGGACATGCGCATGAGACCAACCGCAAGCGCCAGCATGGGATGAGGAAAGCGCCGCTGTTTTTTTATACCGGATCGTGCAACAACCCTTTCACTTTCAAGATTCTCGTTGTCACCCTTGCGTCGACGGAACCGGCGCACAATAAGTAAGCGCGATACCTCGGCTGTGTGTTGCCGGGGTAACGTATTGATATCAAAAAGCGCCGGATCAAATTGGGTATGCTGCTCGATGGGAAACGCTTTCTCCTGACTAGACGGGTCAGGCAGTATCAGGCGTGCGGTTCCCACGAATTCACCGGATGGACGGTGTCGCAGAAGAATATGAGATGAGCGGTCGTCATGGCTGTCGCGCTCGCGCTCTTCAGGATAGTGCAATGCGTCAAATCCTGGAAGACGCTGCTCGATACATAGTACCTGGTAGCGCAGATGAAACACTTCGCGCAATAATTCCGAAGAATCGGCGTCGATAACTTCGAAATATTCGTGAAAAGCTGCGACGATGTCGTTCATTGGAAGAAACTCAAGTAATTGTAATAAATATTCGCATATTCGGAATCATGCTTTGCTGGCAGCCGCTATCGGTTGCGCGCCGGCTGACCCATTCGGGTTACCCGGGCTTGTTGTCCCGACGTGTTGCAGCAACAGAAACCGGGATTGCGCGGTGAAACGCTGGGACGCAATGGCAGAGACTCGCCCCTTATTACGGCGCGATTTATCTAAAGTGGAATGAAATGCGATGTTCCGCTGTGTGCGGGGGATGCGTGGCGGTAACCAACCGGGCTCCGCTACCACCGTGACGAGATCATCGAGCCCGATCATCACCGATGTCGCCGCAATTCTTTTGTCATTATGGCGATGCAGGATTGCGAACAAAATTTTCAGAGAATGGATATTCAGATGTGATAATGATTCTCCAGGCTCGGATCTGGACTGATTGTAGTCGAACAGGGTCACGTTCCAACTTTCACTTGTCAACGCTCTGTCACGCCGCGGTGGATTTATCGTTGATTGAGAAACGACCCTATGAGACAACGGATTGGGGTTGATGGATAGCTGTAAGATTTTACAGCTGGAAACTATCAGAATCGGCGGTAATCAACGGCCGTGGCGGGTTTACGAGGAATGCGGAATGTCGTTTCTGCAGAATGCAGTCACGGGAAATCTTACGAGCTGATGTTTATTTGCAACAGCCCATGTGCGGGACTGCTTTCCCGAGTGCGGCGCGATCCTGAATACGTTACTCAACCGCAAGTCACCCAGCCTTTTCCAGCGTTTTGTCCGATAGTCTGCTTGCCCCTGCTATAATTCTGGCGTCGAACCTTAACCTTATTGCATTTGTCAAAACCGCGGAAAAAACCTGAAACGCTTGCTATACGGGACTTTCAGTGGAGTTTGATGGCATTAGAGGGAGTATGTCAAAAAGTGCCGTGGTGCCCAGAAGAGGACTCGAACCTCCACAGTGTTGCCACCGCTAGGACCTGAACCTAGTGCGTCTACCAATTCCGCCATCTGGGCAATGCCTGGTGGGATAGACGCGCAATTCTATAGGAAATCATTGCTTTGTCAATCAAGAAGAAACGCAAACTCCGTAGCCTGGACCCCAATCTCGAACGCGAAACGGCGCGTTATGGCCAAGCGTTGCCGAGCCGGGAGTTCATGCTGCAAATCCTGAAAGAGCAGGGGGTGCCCGTGAACGAGGATGCATTGCGGAGCCTGCTCGAAATCACCGAAGAGGAAAACGAAATTTTCGGTCGCCGTATTTCCGCAATGGTGCGCGAAGGCCAAATCATGCGTAACCGCAAAGGCGATATTTGCGTGGTGGCAAAGCTCGATCTTGTCAAAGGTAAGGTGCAGGGCCATGCGGATGGTTTCGGCTTCCTGATTCCCGACGATGGCGGTGCGGATTTGTTTCTGAGTTCCAAGGAAATGCACAAGGCGCTGCATGGCGACCGTGTAATGGTGCGCGAAATTGGCGTGGACCGGCGCGGGCGCAGGGAAGGCGCGATTGTGGAAGTGCTGGAGCGGGCTGTCACCCAATTGGTGGGACGGTTGCACGCCGATCATGGAATCCTGTTTGTGGAAGCAGAGAACAGGCGTATCAGCCAGGATATTTTGATACCCCGGGATGAGTCCATGACTGCCAGTGCGGGCCAGGTAGTGATGGTGGAAATTATCCGGCAGCCCAGCAAGAACGCGCAGCCCATCGGCCGCATCGT
>JAKDLC010000313.1 GCA_030453055.1 Nitrosospira sp. | reverse complement strand
GTCCTCGCCCAGTCACTTTTTCGCTTCGATTCTTCAAGTCCGACAGGCTGCTAGCCTGCCTGATATCCGCTGGTTGTGAACGTTTATCGCCTCAACATTTTTATTGTAAAGTGCAAGGCTACGGGCTACAATTTCTTATGATCGAGAGCTTCAGACATAAGGGCCTGAAAAAGTTTTACGAAAAGGGTGACCGCAGCGGGATCGGAGCGAATAGGTTGCCAGGATAGAGGAAATTCTCACAATTCTGGAGGCTGTCGAGACGATAACTGAAGCCGATATTCCCGGCTATCGGCTTCACCCCTTGACGGGCGACCTCAAAGGCTTCTGGAGCGTTCGCGTAACCGGAAACTGGCGGATCATATTCCGTTTCGAGAATGGAGCGGTACAGGATCTGGATTTAACAGATTACCATTGAAGGAGCTGAAAAATGACCATGAAAAATCCCGTTCACCCTGGCCGGATAGTGAAAGGCGCACTCAGCGAGCTGAATCTAACCGTGACCGGCGCAGCCAGAGCTTTAAATGTATCACGCCCCACGTTGTCCAGCCTTATCAACGAAAAGGCCGGTATATCGCCGGAAATGGCCGTGAGGCTGGCAAAATCCATGGGAAGCACCCCCGCTTTCTGGATGCGGCTACAGATGATCTTCGATCTTGCCCAAGTCGAGGCTCGTGCCGATACGATTACTGTTAATCAGGTGGTTCAGACACACTCGACGGTAGGATAAATTCCGTCACTTAGCCAGTGTGTGCAGCGTGTTGCGGTAGCGGCGAATGATGTCTTCGGCCTTCGCCATTTTCTTTTCGAAGGCGGGATCGTAGGAGGTTAGCCGGTAGCTGCCGTCCGGCGCTTCGATCAGGAACAGGGGTTCGCCGTCTTTCGTATGCAGACGGTTGATTACATCCTTAGGCAGGACGACCCCGAGCGAATTGCCAAATTTACGGACCTTGAGTTCAACCATGACGGTCTCCTATATCCTCAGCGTTATTACAATTGTAATAACGCTGAGCTGATGTGGCAAGCGTCCCATCTAACAGGTCCCATCTAACAGCGTCCCCCTGGCAGGAGATTTGCAAAAACTAGCGTGCACGTATTCTATCAATCATGCACAATATGGGCTAACCAGTAACACCGATTGATAAAGGAGCACACCATGCAGAGCATGACACTAGAGCAGCTGCGCGCCACGGCCAGCGCCGGCGGCGTGACGGGTGTAACCCTGAAAGGGCAGGGCGGCGGCTTTTTCGTTGAAATCGCCACCCGCAGCGGCCAAGACGCCTTTTTGGTGAAGGCTCGTACCACCGAACCGCGCCGCTTTGGCAATCCCGTTTCCGCGATGATCGTTTTGCGTGACGCGGGTATTGCCGTTGCGCAGCTCGACGCCACCAACTGGAACCCAGACCAAAAGGACATGACCCGCAGCCGGCAAAGCCGCGCCGAGGCCATGCGCGGAGCGCACGAAGCCGCAGCCTATAACCGGTGGCTTGCCGCCGAAATTCAAGAAGCTATCGACGACCCCCGGCCAAGCATTCCACACGATGAAGTCATGGCGCGGATGGATGCCCGGATTGCTCGCCACAAGGCAGCAGGAGGGAAGCGAGCATGAGCCAGCAGCCGCAGCAGTACGAGTTGGCCGACTGACCCATGAAGAAGGCAAATACCCCTTACCGCATCGTCTGGCGACCGATAGCCGAGGCCGACTTGGACAACATCATTGATTACATCGCCCGGGACAACCCGATCAAGGCGGAGAAGTTCGGCCAGGAACTGCGCGACAAGACCTTGCCGCTTGCGCAGTATTCAAAGCTTTACCGCACCGGCAGGCCGGGCCTACCGGCCTGCCTGCGCGAGTTGGTCGCACATCGGAACTACATCATTTTTTATCGCGTGCTGGACGAGGCGCGCACCGTCGAGATTTTGAGAGTGAAGCACGCGGCGCAGCAAACGCCACTGGCCGAGGTAGCAGTGATGCCACTCGCGCCATAGGCCAAGCTGCCTCGCTGGGCGCTCCAGCCGGCACGGCGATCTACTTCGTGGTGGACTACGACGCAAGTACCGCCGACATCAGCAGCGTCATCCGTACCTGCTTCCATGAAGTTGTGGCCGCGCTGGCGACGCAATGTCGAAACGCACTCAGACTTCTGCTGTTGGTCGGGAATCTACCCCAAGAAAATGAGCAATAGATATCCTATGGATAGTTATTGCTGTTATTAGAATAATATGATAACGTGAGTAACATTCATGGTTTTTATTGGAGTCGTTATGGCACGCACACAAAATCCTTTATGGACAGACGTAACCCAAGATTCCCTTACGCCTGGTTCCAATCATTCAGATATTTTGACTTTATTTGAATTGATATTGCTAAGCTCTGTAATCTTTCAGACAAAGCAACGGAAGGATTTTAGCGCTGATAGGCAAGACAAAGAGCTTCTCGACGCAATTACCCGTGTGAAAGCGCAGGCATTGGAAATGAAGGGAACCCTTTCGATCATCAAACAACATACTTGCCTCACAGAGGACGAGGACTATATTGTTAAGACGATGAGCGGCCTTCTGCCGAAGCTGCCAGAACTGATCGCCGCAAAACGTACTGAGAAAATCAATACGGATATCAAACGGTACCTTGAACTCATGGGTCCGCAGGATCCGTTGCGTAATGTCACGCTGGCCATTGAAGATGACAACATCAAGATGCAGATGGCTTTCATTAAGGAGCACTCTTGCATGGACAGCAAAGGCATCAACAGTTTGTCCGGGCAATCTCCAGTGAACCCAGCTCAGACGGCGTCTCGCTGGAAGGGGAATGGGCAGATTTTCTCGGTTGACTATTTTGGTACGGACCTGTTCCCAGCCTTCCAGTTCGAAGCCGGTAGACCAAAGATGGTTATTAAAAAGATTTTGGCCATCTTGTCACCCTATCGATCACCTTGGCAAATCGCTTACTGGTTCGTCGATGAGAACGTATGGTTAGATAACGCCCAGCCGGTTGACCTGATGGAAAGTCGAGAAACTGACGTCCTCCAGGCAGCACGAATGGAAATCGAGCCGTCCGCTTACTAACCCGGATGTTTCATAAATTGACGCGCGCCCTTGCTGGTCTTTTGTTTCGT
>JAKDLC010000035.1 GCA_030453055.1 Nitrosospira sp. | reverse complement strand
TTCGCTGGAAGGCGTGAAAACCATGGCGGGTTATATGCTCGATAAGTCGGGCAGACGCAGGGTGGTGGTCTTTTTCGTCAACCACCCCAAATCCGGGAGCGCACAGTCGGCGATGGATGCACTGCTGCAATGGGTTTACGAGAGACCGTAATGAACCGCGGATAAAGTTCTGTTGACTTTTGCATCATGTCCGGCAGATGAGACCTCGTGACCTCGTGATAGCCTTGAGATCGGTGATAACGGGCATTAAGTGAATTGTTCGGAAGCCCGACCAGTATCGTGTTATCGTAACAAATAGCAGGTTAATCAATGGCACGGCATGGTAAAGAGCCAATGGAGGAATGAAAATGCTCAAACAACTAACAGCCATCATCGAGAAGGAAAAGGATGGATATGTAGCGCTGTGCCCCGAGGTTGATGTGGCAAGCCAAGGCAACACCATTGCGGAAGCCAGATCAAACTTAAAAGAAGCATTGGAGCTTTTCTTTGAAATGGCTTCGCCTGAAGAGATCGACGCACGCCTACATGATGAGGTTTATGTTACTCATATAGAGATAGCGGTTGGGTAAGCTCAAGGTATTCTCAGGCAAGGAGGTCTGTCAATTACTTGAGAAGCATGGATTTCAGGAAGTCAGAAGGCGTGGCAGCCATATAATCATGCAAAAGCAGATCATCGGAAGCACCATTACAGTTCCTGTGCCGGATCATAAAGAACTCAAAACAGGAACATTGATGTCGATTATTCGTCAATCTGGCATTCAACGTTCGGAATTTGAATGAACGGTAACGTGCGCGTACAAGGTCGCAATATAGCTTCGAGAGACTCAGGTAAGTCGGTGGCGTTCATTCAACCTTGCTGTCCAGCCCGCTCTCCGCGATTTCCGCCGCCCGCAGCAGCGCCTTGGCTTTATTTTGCGTCTCGATCCACTCGCTTTGGGGCACGGAATCGGCGACGATGCCTGCGCCCGCCTGCACGTGCAGCTTGCCGTCTTTGATGACACCCGTGCGGATGGCGATGGCCAGATCCATATCGCCATTGAACCCCAGGTAGCCTACCGCGCCGGCGTAGATGCCGCGCTTGGAAACCTCCAGTTCATCGATGATTTCCATCGCCCGCACTTTCGGGGCGCCGCTCACGGTGCCCGCCGGAAAAGTGGCGCGCAGCACATCCATCGCATTCAAGCCGGGCTTGAGCTTGCCATCGACGTTGGAAACGATGTGCATGACGTGAGAGTAATGCTCGATTTGCATGTTCTCGGTGACGCTGACCGTTCCAGTCTGCGCGACTCGCCCGACATCGTTGCGTCCGAGGTCCATCAGCATCACATGTTCCGCACGCTCTTTCGGGTCGGACAGCAAATCGGCTGCCAGCGTTGCATCCTCCTGCACGGTCTTGCCGCGGGGACGGGTACCGGCGATGGGACGTACCGTCACGGTTCCGCCCTCCAGGCGCACCAAAATTTCCGGCGAGGCGCCAGCCAGGTGAAAATCCCCAAAGTCGTAGTAAAACATGTACGGCGAAGGGTTGAGGCCGCGCAGAGCGCGATAAAGCGCCAGCGGCGACGCTCCATAAGGCTTGACGGACCGTTGCGACAGCACCACCTGCATGATGTCGCCATCAAAAATATAGCGCTTGGCGCGCTCCACCGCCTGAATAAAATCTCCTTCACTGAACTCTGACACTGCCTCGCCCGGATTGCGCGGTGCTTCCACCGGGATGTCTACCGGTTTACGCAGATTCGCCAGCAAATCCTTCAAGCGTATCTTTGCGCATTCATAGGCTTTTGCTGCGCCTGCTGCGCCCGGCGCTGCATAAACGATGAGATAGAGCTTTCCCGAAAGATTATCCACTACCGCCAGTTCTTCAGACAGCAGCAACAGGATATCGGGCGTATCGAGCGTATCGAAACGGGCGTGGCCGGCAAGTTTACGCTCGATATATCGCACGGCATCATAGGAAAAATAGCCTGCGAGTCCGCCGCAGAAACGTGGCAAGCCGGGATAGGGCGCAACGTGGAAGCGCGACAGATAGGACTCGACGAAAGCCAGCGGGTCGTCCGCATCGATTTCCTGCGACCCCGAGCCATCGATGATTCTGACACGGTTGCCGCGCGCCTCTATGCGGGTCGTGGCAGGCAGGCCGATAAAGGAGTAGCGCCCAAAGCGCTCACCCCCCTGCACCGACTCAAGTAGATACGAATAAGGCCGATTGGCAAGCTTGAGATAAACCGACAGGGGGGTATCCAGGTCGGCGAACGTTTCCAGCACCACGGGGATGCGGTTGTAGCCTCGCGCCACAAGGTCATCGAATTCGGTTTCGGTCATGAATTGACTCCACAAAAAGAAGAAAGGAAGAAAATACGGCGGCGTGTAAGCGTCAGGCACGCCAGCGATCGAGGCCGCGGCGCCAAGGGCGCCAGGCATTGATCGCGTATTCTTCGATTCCGGTCTTTTCGTGGATCATGACAATTTTCGGATCAGTTTTGTCGCATCATAAACGGACGTAACGATGGCATCGCAATCGAGTTCGCGTACGTCCCGTCCCTCGTTGTAACCATAGGGCACGCAGAAGACATGACAGCCTGCCGCGCGCGCCGCCTCGGCATCATTGAGCGAATCGCCAATCAACAGCATTTCATGGGGTTGAATGTCGAAATGCTTGCAGGCGTGCAGCAGTGGCATGGGGTCCGGTTTCTTTTTCGGAAGGCTGTCGCCTGACAGAACGATTTCAAAATAATCCAGCAGTTTTGTAGCGCGGAGTAACGGCAGGGTGAACGCCTCAGCCTTGTTGGTAATGCAGGCCAGGTGGAAACCCGCTTCCCGTAGGGCGTTCAACCCCTCCATCACGCCTGGATAGGGCTGTGTGTCAATACACAGGGTTTGCATGTAATCGCGCTCGTATATCGGCATCGCTCTTTCGAACAATTCAGCATCGGGCTCGTTATCAAGACTGCCGGTAAGCGAGCGCTTCACCAATTTCTGTATGCCCTTGCCGATATACGATTGGATGGTTTCCAGCGGCAGTTCCGCTCTGCCCAATTCCCGCAACATCATATTGGCCGCCGCGGCAAGGTCGTGAGCCGTGTCGAGGAGGGTGCCATCGAGATCGATCATTACGGCTTTGATCAATAGGGGAAATGCCGTTTCGACCGCAGCGGTGTCCGCAAACGGGGAGGAATTTTTGTTCATCGAGGTCAAGCCTTCGCCAACTCCGCCCGCAAAGCCGCCACTACGGTATCATAGCGGTGCGGATCGCTGTCCTTGCCTGCACCGTAGATGGCGGAACCGGCAACGAAGGTGTCGGCTCCCGCCCGCGCAATCTCGGCGATGTTATCCACTTTCACGCCGCCATCGATTTCCAGCATGATTTCCTTGCCCGCTGCCTCGATACGCTCGCGCACCGCCTTTAGTTTTGTTAACGCTTCGGGAATGAACTTTTGTCCGCCGAAACCGGGGTTTACCGACATTATCAGCACCAGGTCCAGTTTGTCGAGCACATGATCGAGGTAATATAAAGGCGTCGCGGGATTGAATACCAGACCCGCCTTGCAGCCCTGTTCCTTGATGAGCCCGATGGTGCGGTCGATATGTCGAGATGCTTCCGGGTGAAAGGAAATAATATTGGCTCCGGCTTTGGCAAAGTCAGGAATAATGCGATCCACCGGCTCAACCATCAGGTGCACATCGATAATCGCCTCGGTCAGGGGACGTATCGCCTCGCACACGAGCGGACCAATGGTAAGATTGGGCACGTAGTGATTATCCATCACATCAAAATGGACGATGTCCGCACCTGAATCGATAACAGCGGTGATTTCCTCGCCCAGCTTGGCAAAATTTGCGGAAAGAATGCTGGCGGCAATGCGATAGTTTGCCATGAAGGGTCTTCCTTATAGTTGATAACCCGGATGTTTCATAAATTCGCGTGATGATTGCGCAGAATTTTGTTTTGTAGGGGGATTTTGTGAAGGAGTGGCGTAGTTATTCATACGCCCGACTGAGCAAAATTCCCATACGAAACAAAAGGCCAGCAAGGGCGCGCGTCAATTTATGAAACATCCGGGATAAGTCAAAAGCTTTATTTTACCTGCAAATGTTCCTCCGCGCGCGAACGGCTTCATACTTAAACCAATCGGTTCTCAAGATTTTCCGATGCCTTGAGACAGTTTTAGCGTCGCCATGCTTGCCGTCATCCGAAAAATAGTGTGCAATGCGGGTATGGCTGAAAGTAAAAAATACGAAATCATCGTAAAAGTTCACACGACCTACCTTCAGGAACAATCGGACGAGGCGTTGGATCGTTATGTGTTCGCCTATACCATCCTTCTCGCCAATACCGGTACGGTTCCGGCGCAACTCATCAGCCGCCACTGGATTATTGCGGATGGGGGCGGCGGTATACAGGAAGTGCGAGGGCTGGGCGTGGTAGGTGAGCAGCCGCTGCTCAAGCCCGGCGACAGCTTTGAATATACAAGCGGCACCGCTATTTCCTCGCCGGTCGGATCAATGAAGGGCAGCTACCAAATGGTGGCTGAGGACGGCCTTCGCTTCGATGCAACCATTCCCGAGTTCATCCTGAGTGTGCCAAGGGTGTTGCATTAGCCCGAGCCGTACTCCGGATGGTAGCGCGATCAACCATATTTTTTCCTGCCAACCATGCGGCGCCGGTGAGCGCGCTTTGCTTCCGCTTCGCTGAGCGGTGCCGGGGTCTTTCCGGCGTAGGGATTTCGGCCCGTCCTGAATACAACTCGTAATGGCGTGCCTTCGAGCCGGAAGGTTTCGCGGAATGTGTTTTCGAGATAGCGCTGGTAGGTTTCGGGTACCTGATCGAGGGCGCTGCCATGAATCACGATCAGCGGCGGGTTGGATCCGCCCTGGTGGGCGTAGCGTAGTTTGGGGCGAGACATGCCGGCACGCGGTGGCGGCTGTTTTTCTACCGCCGCCAGCAAGGTGCGGGTGAGTTTGGGGGTGGATAAATCCGCCATCGCGGCGGCGTAAGCGGCGTCAATGGACGGTAGCAACCCTCTCATGCCGCTGCCATGCAATGCCGAGATGGTGTGGAATCTGGCGAAACTCTGTAAAAATGAAAGCTTTCGGGCAATTTCGCTCTTGATCGTGCCGCGTTGGTAGTCGTCCAGACCATCCCACTTATTAACCGCCACCACCAGCGCACGCCCCGTCTCCAGAATGAATCCGGCGATGTGGGCATCCTGGTCTGAAACTTCATTTCCCGCATCGAGCACCAATACGACTACATTCGCGTCTTCTACTGCTTGCAGGGTTTTCACCACCGAAAACTTTTCTATGGTCTCCAGCACCTTGCCGCGGCGACGCAACCCGGCGGTGTCGATCAGCGTATAGGAGCGGCCATTGCGATCGAAATCGATATAGATGCTGTCGCGGGTAGTGCCCGGCTGATCAAACGCGATGACGCGTTCCTCCCCGAGCAACGCATTCACCAACGTGGATTTGCCGACGTTGGGGCGCCCCACAATGGCGATTTTCGGATGTTTGTCTTTTTTTTCTTCCTCTTGCGGTGAGGGGAAGTCCGCAAGCGTCAATTCCACCAGGTCATTCACATTGTCGCCGTGCGCGGCGGAAATCGCCAAGGGTTCGCCCAGACCCAGTTCGTGAAATTCGGCGGTAACGACGGATGGCGCCATGCCTTCGGCTTTATTCACCACCAGCATGATTTTGCGGCCGGTTTTCCGCAATTGTTCCGCAATTACCTTGTCGTGAGGCGCCAGACCTTGTCTGCCGTCGACGATGAACAACACCGTGTCGGCCTCGTCCACTGCTTGCCGTGTCTGCTTGGCCATTTCATAAAGAACACCCTCCTTCGTCATGGGTTCGAAACCACCGGTATCGACCACCAGATAAGGTTTATCGCCCAGCCTCCCATGCCCGTAATGGCGATCGCGCGTCAGCCCCGGAATATCCGCTACAATTGCGTCGCGGCTGCGGGTCAGACGGTTGAAAAGCGTTGATTTGCCGACATTGGGCCGCCCGACCAGTACAAGGGTGGGTTTCATGGTTCAGGTTTCCAGGAAACGCCAAATCTTCCACACGAAAGAAGAAAGGCGACGTTTCCGAATTTCCTACCGTGAGGGAATTTTTCCCGATTTCTCCGTCTATATGCTGAACGCATAAATTCCGCCTTTCCTGGTTTGCACCACGAAACCATTGGGCAGAGCGGCGGGGCGGGTTACGATGGCGCTGCCGTCGGTGGCGGATCGGGCGATAATGCTGCCGGTATCATGCCTGATGAGATTCACAAAGCCTTGAGAATCGCCCACCACCACATGAGTCCCTTGAACGAGCGGTGGCGATAATTTGACTCCATCGAGCAGTTCCTGTTTCCAGATGTTGGCGCCATCCGTTTTATCATACGCCACTACCGCGCCTCCCACTGCGCTCACATAGACGTAATTGTCATCCATGGCGAGACCGGCGTTGCTCGATACGTCTTGTGCCCAGATCTGCGTTCCCGTGGCGATTTCAAAGCAGGCGACACGTCCCTGATAGGCTACCGCGCATATCTGCGTTTCATCCGCCACCGGCAGACTGGTGATATCCGTCATCCGCTCCAGCTCCGTGGCGCCACGCGGCCGCGATACGGCTGCTTCCCAGCGCACACTGCCGTTCGACAAGTTCATCGCCACCAGCTTTCCGCCTGCAAACCCGGCAAAAACCATATCCTGCGCGATCAATACGCCCGCAAAATTCCGCACGGTGAGCGATGGCGTTGCTCCCTGGTATATCCATTTCCGCTTGCCGGTGTCCGCCTCCAGGCTGACTATCCTGCTATCGCCGGTACGGGCCACTACCGTGCCGCTATCCCCCCATGGCGGGCTCAACACCTCGGTGGATACCTGTGCCGTCCACTTGGCCTTGCCATCCTTCTCGCCATATGCCAGGACTTCGCCTTTGAAGGTCCCGAGCAATATTATCCCCTCACCCGCACCCACGCCTCCCGATAGCGGCTGCTTGGTATTGACACTCCCAACTTCTTTGCCGGTGGCGGCATCAAGGCGTACAAGCTCTCCATTCACGCTGGCGGCATAAACGGCGCCATTTTCGAATAGCGGCGAAAATGCCGCCACTTTACTTTCTTCGATGACGTTCAGCCATAATGGGCGCGCAGCCGGAATCGCGGCCAACTGCGCAATCTGTTCCGCGCTCATTTCAACCTTCTCGCCGCCGAGGAGGCCGCCGCTGATGCCCTCCACGTCGATGTCCGACAAGCTGCTGGCGACATCGCGCGCGAGTTCGACGGCACTCGCGCATCCGGTAAGCACCAGTAGCCACGCCAGCCGAAAAACGTACCGCCGGATAGCGCAAGTCATCTTCGACGCGGATTTGTCCGCGGACATTATGCGGTTAAAAAACATGATACGCTGGCCATGCGTCATCTTCGCGGCCTTTTCTGCGGTCTATTGCGAACACGGATTATTTGGCTTCCGCCAACGCGTCCAGCTTCATTTGCACAATATTATGATAGGTACCTTTATTGCCCAGCTTGTCGAGCGCCATTCGATAAGCCGCGCGCGCCTCGGCGACTTTGCCTGCCGCTGTGAGGACATCACCTTTGAGATCCGCATAAAGCCCGTCAAAGGATTCGCCATGTTTGGTCTCCAGCAGCCTCAAGGCATCATCGTATTTTTGCTCGTCCAGCAATATGCCCGCCAACCGCAGCCGCACGAGATCTTTTAATTCGTCTTCCCTGGTATTATCCAGCGTCCATTGCAGCCGGCTTTTGGCGCTTTGTATGTCGCCCGCCTCGAAACTCGCGTGCGCCGAGATCAACGCGGCGCGCGATGCGTAGCCGCTGTCGGGAAAACCCTGCATCAGCAAATTGGCGGCGTCGCCGATTTTCTTGGGATCCCCACCCGCTTCGACTTGTCGCAGCGAGGCATACAGTTCCGCCGCCTGTTCGACCTGTTGCCTCTGGTAGTAATTCCACGCCTGCACGCCAGCCATGCCCGCAATGAAAGTCGCCGCGACCACGATCATCAACGTGCCGTATGCTTCCCACCAGGTTTTCAACCCGTCTATTTTTTCCTGCTCTTCAAGGTCATAAATCGCCATTTGACTTCCCGTTATAATACGTCATGATATTGCGGCTGAATCATCCTGATCCTACCCGATAGCGAACTCACCATAAGAGTGACACTCAAGGGATGCAAATGTCTTTGTAAATCATCACATCAAACTGAAACAATGAGCGGTCGACTGCCGGATTCGGGTTCAGGCGCGTTTAAGTAAATCCGCCGCTTCCGCCAGCCCAACCCTCACCTGCTCCGCCGCCTCACGCAGCGGCTTGATGCTTATCTCGCCGGCTTGCGCTTCGTCATCACCAATAATGACGGCAAAACGCGCACCGCTGGCGTCCGCTTTTTTCATTTGCGCCTTGAAGCCGCCGCCGCCGCAATGCAGGACTGCCTTGAGCCCCCAATCCCGCAAGAGCCTGACGGTTTGCCAGGCGAATCCATCGGTAGCAGACGCGCCCTGATGTACTACATACACATCGGGTAGTGGATGGGGTATCTCTTTGCCGCATTCCATCATCAGCGCCAGCACTCGCTCCACGCCCATGGCGAAACCACACGCTGATGCGGCTTTACCGCCAATCTGTTCCACCAGTCCGTCATAACGTCCGCCGGCGCATACGGCGCCTTGCGCACCGAGCTTGCCGGTAATCCATTCGAATACGGTGCGGTTGTAGTAATCCAGTCCTCTCACCAGTCGCGGGTTGATCTCGAAGTCTATGCCCTGGCCACGCAGGATGCGCTGTAACTTCTCGAAATGCGCTAAAGAATCCTCATCCAGGTCATCCAGCAATTGTGGCGCACCATCGATTATCTCCCTCATTGCGGAATTCTTGCTGTCGAGTATCCGCAATGGGTTGCTGTGCAATCGTCTGCGGGCGTCATCATCGAGCTTGCCCAGGTGCCGCTCCAGATATCGGATCAATCGCGCCCGGTGCAAAGCGCGTGATTCGGCGCCGCCAAGCGTGCCTATTTCCAGGCGCACATCGGAAATGCCCAGTTTTTTCCATAGTTCCGCGCACATGACAATGAGCTCGGCATCGATATCCGGGCCGGCATATCCCAACGCTTCTACACCGACCTGATGAAACTGCCGGTAACGTCCTTTTTGCGGACGCTCGTGACGAAACATCGGACCCGAATAGTACAGCCTTTGCGGCCCGGCATAGAGCAGATTATGCTCCAGCACCGCACGCACACAGGAAGCGGTTCCTTCGGGGCGCAATGTCAAACTGTCGCCATTGAGATTATCCAGAAAGGAATACATCTCCTTCTCGACGATGTCGGTCACCGCGCCGATGGACCGCACGAACAAATCGGTCTGTTCGACAATCGGCATGCGGATGTTACGATAACCATACGCCGCCATCCACTCACGCACCGTCTGCTCAAAGAATTCCCAAAGGTATATCTGATCAGGCAGGATGTCGTTCATCCCGCGAATGGCCTGAATGGCCTGAATGGCCTTAGTGGCCCTAAGCATCGACTGTTTTCTTCGGGTATTTCATCTGCACATATTCATCGACGATCTGGCGGAACTCTCCCGCGATATTATCGCCTTTCAAGGTCACGGATTTCTGCCCATCCACATAAACCGGCGCCACCGGCCTCTCTCCCGAACCGGGCAGGCTGATGCCGATGTTGGCATGCTTGCTTTCCCCGGGACCGTTGACCACGCAGCCCAATACCGCCAATGTCATATTTTCCACGCCATCGTATTCCTCGCGCCACACCAGCATCTGGGTGCGCACATAGTCCTGAATGCTTTCCGCCAGTTCCTGGAAATAGGTGCTGGTGGTACGGCCGCAACCGGGACATGCCGCTACCAACGGCACAAAGGCGCGCAAACCCGTCGTTTGCAGAATTTCCTGTGCCACCACTACCTCACGCGACCGGTCACCGCCTGGCTCCGGCGTAAGCGATACCCGTATGGTGTCGCCTATGCCCCCCAGAAGCAAAACGGACAGCGCGGCGGTAGAGGCGACGATGCCCTTTGAGCCCATGCCCGCTTCGGTCAATCCAAGATGCAGGGCATAGTCGCAACGCGCCGCCAGTTCACGATAAACCGCGATCAAATCCTGTACGCCGCTTACCTTGCAAGACAATATGATCCGGTCGCGGCCCAATCCGATCTCCTCCGCCCGAGCGGCACTTTCCAGTGCGGAGGTAATCAGTGCCTCGCGCATGACGAGCGCCGCATCCTTGGGATCATTGGATCGGGCGTTCTCATCCATTATGCGCGCCAGCAGTTCAGGATCGAGACTTCCCCAGTTCACGCCGATACGCACCGGTTTGCCATACTTGCAGGCCGCTTCGATCAGGATGGAGAATTGCTCATCGCGTTTCTTACCATGCCCCACATTGCCCGGGTTGATACGGTATTTGGCCAGCGCCTTCGCACAATCGGGATATTCGGTCACCAACTTATGACCGTTGAAATGAAAATCGCCTATCAGCGGCACGTGACAGCCCATATCGTCGAGACGTGCGCGGATGGCGGGCACGGCTTTCGCGGCTGCGGCGGTATTGACGGTAATGCGCACCAGTTCCGACCCCGCGCGAGCGAGCTGGGCCACCTGGACCGCGGTAGCGATTTCGTTTTCGGTATCGGTATTGGTCATGGATTGCACCACCACCGGCGCACCGCCGCCAACATCGATCGTGCCGACGCGAACCCCTACGCTGCTTCGGCGGGGAGGGAAAATATCCTGGGAAATAGTCATGGTAAGTGTGGGAATCTTTATAAGTGTGGGAATACTATGAGCAACTAAACACGCGAAGAATGCTATTTAAGCGACAGACGCGCCGTCCCGCCATGGGTGTTGGTGTAGGGCGTCAAATCAACCGGCCTGTCATTGTAGACCAGCCTGACTTGAGCGGCGTTCCCGATCACAAGAGAGAATGGCGGCTGGCCGTGCAGCACTTGCTCGGCGCCGCGGGGTTTAATCTGCGAAAGAATCACCCTGCCCCTGCCATCCTTGACCTCAATCCACGATTCTCCCTCGAACAGAAAGCGAAGAACGTCTCCCCCCTCATTTGCCGATTCAGACGCGATGCCAGCCCGCGATTCCGGCGTGACAGCCGGCCCCGCCGTCACTTGCCGCCCCGGAGCCGGCGGCGAGACGGTGGTTTGAACGGGACGCGGACCTTCAGGTTTTTGTTCAGTCAACCTGGCCGTTTCACCGGGCGGCCCCGCGTCGGCATCGTTCCCAGAATTCGCGGACGGCGGCTGAAATTGTGATAGTGCGGCAGCTTGCCCGGTCTCAGTCCCGGTTTCAACTTTCACGGCCGATTGCGGCTTTTCTCTATTGCCTTCATTTCCGCTATAAACTGCATAAATCAGCAATAGTAGCGCCAGAACCACTCCCGCAATAATCAGGTTGCGCGTTCCGCGCCCCTGGTTTGAGGGAAACGGAATCCCTTCGATCTGATAGGAAATAGTCGGGGTGGGTGGAGGCGGAACCGACTGCTCCAGCCGCTCTAATAACGGCGCGGCATCCATCCGCATCAACTTGGCGTAATTGCGTACAAATCCACGCAGAAATGTGGTGCTTGAAAGCTTGCCATAGTTATCGCTCTCCAGCGCCGCGATCTGTCGCACCGACAACCGCAGCTGCCGGGCCACCTCCTCGGCCGCCTCGAGGTTGTTGCGGTACAC
>JAKDLC010000312.1 GCA_030453055.1 Nitrosospira sp. | reverse complement strand
TTCCCGGTTTATTCATTTGAATCGGTTATGTAACGATATCTCTGACTCACTACACTAGCAAATGAAGAATAGGATGCCTACAAGGAGCCTTTGGTAGACGGAATCGCACCCATCGCACGGGGGTCGATTTCCGTCGCCATGCGCAGCGCACGGCCAAATGCCTTGAACACGGTTTCCGCCTGGTGATGGGCGTTGCGCCCGGACAGATTGTCGAGGTGCAATGTCACCATGGCATGGTTGACGAAACCCCGGAAAAATTCATTGATCAAATCGACGTCAAATTCGCCGATGCGGGCGCGCACAAACCCGATGTTGAATTCCATGCCGGGACGCCCCGAGAGGTCCACTACCACCCGCGACAATGCCTCGTCAAGCGGCACATACGCATGACCGTAACGGCGCAAGCCCTTCTTATCTCCGATCGCTTGCGTAAACGCCTGCCCAAGGGTGATGCCGATATCCTCCACGGTATGGTGAGCATCAATGTGCAAATCTCCCTTGGCGGAAATTTCCAGGTCGATCATGCCATGACGCGCCACCTGGTCCAGCATATGGTCGAGAAACGGCACGCCGGTATCCAATACCGCTTTGCCGGTCCCATCCAGATCAACTTTGACGCTGATCTGCGTTTCCAATGTATTGCGGGTAATCTGGGCCTGACGCATGGGAGGGAAATTCAAGTTCAATCAAGTAGAGCAGGAATGAAACAATCGGTTACTCGTACAAGGTTTTCGCGTCGGTTCTCATAAGCGGGCTTGTAACGCCCCTAAAAATTGGGCGTTTTCATGGGGTGTTCCCACCGTCACGCGCAAGCAATTTTTCAGCAATGGGTGTGAGCCATCAAGATTCTTGATCAATATGCCACGTTCTTTAAGCCTTTGAAACACTTGGCTGGCTTCATTCCCCTGAGTCAGGCGGAATAAAATAAAATTCGCATCCGTCGGAAAAACATCGATTCCATCCAGCGCCGCCAGGCGCTCACTCATGGCCGCTCGCTCGATCTTGATCGCCACGGCCTGTTGCAGCAGGATATCGGGATACCGTAATACCTTTTCCGCGATCAATTGGGTCATGACCCCCACATTATACGGCAAACGCAGTTTTTCAAGCTGACTCAACCATTCCCGCCTGCCAACCAGTAATCCCAGCCTTAAGCCAGCTAGTCCCGATTTGGAGAGCGTGCGCATCAGCAGCAGATTGGAGTACTGCGCCAGCTTGTCCATAAAGCTTGCGTCGGCGAAAGCATGATAAGCCTCATCCACCACGACGACGCCTGGGGCAGATTCAATAATACGTGAGATTGCGCTGGCGTCAAACAGGTTGCCGGTAGGGTTATTGGGATAGGCGATGAAAATTACAGCCGGTTGGTGTTGTGCGATGGCGGCAAGCATCGCATCCACGTCCAGCGAGAAATCGGCTTTTAGCGGCACGCCGGCATAACCCATGCCCGCAAACGTAGCAATCATGCGGAACATGACGAATGCAGGCTCGACACTCATCAATACGGCTTCGGGTCTGGCACAGGCCAAGGCGATGATCTGGATGATTTCGTCTGAGCCGTTGCCCAGCATGATGTCCATGCCGTCGGGAACCGCCAGCGCTTCCCGCAATGCGGCCTTGAGCAGGGCTGCGCTCGGATCGGGATAGCGATTGATTGGTGCACAGGTCGCCAGAAGTGCTATCTCATCACGCAGTTCGGACGGCAGGGAATAAGGATTCTCCATCGCATCCAGCTTCACCATGCCCGTTGCGGGGGGCACGTGATAGGCGGAAAGTGCGAGGATTTCCGGGCGGAAGATTTGATCGGGGGAGCTGGGCATGATTTTTTTAACCAGCTAATATGGAAATTTTTCCCGAAGAAGGATCAAACTTGAATGCAACAAAGTCTTGGCTTTGAGGGTTGGATAGCGCTTCTCTCCTGAAAATTGGTAGACAAGTTCCTTTACGCTTCCTGGCGGATGGCGTCAAAAGGCCATCGAGTCCTTCGCTGACAGCTTCTATTCCGATACGATTGCAATCCGGGTAACCAGCAGCCTCATCCTGTATCAGGCAAGGCATTGCCGCCAAATGCGGTCTCAAATCCTTTACGTCGCCCTGAAAATTGCAGACAAAACGCCGATAGTGTGCAGTACGCTCCTCGCTCGCATTATTCAAGGCGTACTTCACATACCACACGAAAACTTCGGCTTCCGCAGTTTCAGGCTCCAGTGCGCTGTAAAAGACTCGAATCGTACCATCGGAAAACCGGGATGGTTTTGAAGCAAGCTGAGGTTTGGGCTCAAATGGCTTGTCGAGCAACGATTCCAGGGAGTCAGTCTTGTTTCGGTCACGCAAAAAAATGAGCATTTCCTCCACATTTTCTGGGTCCATGCCCATTTCCTGGAGAATATTCTTATTCTCTTCTTGGGATGCGTAGCGAAACGTTATCGAACCGAATGGTTTATGGTTAATGTGTTCTATCACTTACAAACCAGCCATCAACTCGGCCAATTGGCGAACACGCAGTAAATTAGGCCAGGATCCTTCAAGCAACAAATCGAGGGGACTTGTGCCGCCCAAAATTTCCTGGCGTTCTCGTAGCCATTGGTTCTCTACTTTTCTGTCTTGAAAGACACTAAGCAGAGCTTTGCGAATGACGAAAAGCTCGGCAATTCTGTCTTTTTCATCACGTGTTTCGAGTCGGGAGCGACCCGCAAGGATATCTCGCACATCAGATTCACTGGATTCTTCATATCCCAGAAGCATGCACGCGGACTGCAAGTCATTTATATTCCAGGCTTCCAGCAATTTGGAGAAGAATTGAACCGGCCCCGTTATGGGGGAGTGTCCCGGTACTATCTTGCGGCTCTTTGGCCCCGATTTGGCCGCGGTTGCGTCAGCCAAAATGTTCACCTTGGCCGCCCTTTTATGGCGGGGTGAACCGGTGTCGAATTGGGCGTCTTTTGCTACCATGATCTATCTCCTGATTTCCAGAAATGTGGTTTAACGCTGTAGTTAAGGCCAAAGGCCGGCAATCTTTTGCAGGCTTGACTTGTAAACGATTAGAGTCTGTTAAACCCTCGTCTAAGTTTTGTCTAGGAGCCTGTCGGACTTCGCTCGTAACTCATTGATTTTATTGGTATGCCTATT
>JAKDLC010000311.1 GCA_030453055.1 Nitrosospira sp. | reverse complement strand
TCCTTCTTTGCAAGGACGGCGGTACCGAACTCTTCAGGCCCTCCGGAAGCAATGGTTTAATACCTCGTCCCAGTTTCAGCAGCGGAGCGAGCACCCTGGCGTTGGGCAACGCCTTGCGCAGCGTGTATCGCATAACACCCGCAGCTACACTGCGGCCTACTTTTTTTTCAACAATGCCACGGCCGATATCCACCAGCCGTCCATAGCGCACGCCGGAGGGACAAACGGTCTCGCAAGCGCGGCAAGTGAGGCAGCGATCGAGATGTAACTGGGTTTTTTGCGTAACCGGCTCGCCTTCCAGCACCTGCTTCATCAGGTAAATACGTCCGCGCGGACTATCCAGCTCATCGCCCAGCAACTGGTAAGTCGGACAGGTGGCAAGGCAGAAACCGCAATGAACACAAGCGCGTAGTATGGCCTCGGCTTCCTCCCCCTCGGGAGAATTCTTGATGAAATCGGCGAGATTAGTTTGCATTCTTATAATCCTGGATACATCCGGCCCGGGTTGAATATACCCATGGGGTCAAATTTTTCCTTCAGGCGCCGGTTGATATTCATCATCTCCGGCGTAAGCGGATGAAACACGGTGGCCTGCGGCCCATATCCGCCACTCCGGAACAACGTAGCATGGCCGTTCGCATATTTCGCCGCCCCGCGTATGGCTATAGGCAAAGCTTCCGCACCTGCATCCTCTTCGATCACCAGCCAGCGCAGCGCGCCGCCCCACTCGATGAATTGCTTTCCCGGAAGCGATAGCGGCAGGGTGGTTGATTTAATGGACAAGCGCCAGAGGGATTTTCCGGGCTGAAAAAACGAGTGCGCCTGCTCCCGTACCGATTCCCAGAAGCCGGCGCCGTCATCTATTTCTTCGCCGCCCAGTTTCCTATGCGCCGCGCGTACCGCGGGTTCGGCGCCGGAGAGCCGGAAAGTAAGTTCGCCATCGCAGAAACAGGTCGCCGAACTCGGCAGCGGCTTACCTGCGCATCGATTCATGCTGTCTATGGGTGGGGCTTCGTTCATCGATATGCGTAACGTACGCTCCACCGGCGGGAGCGGCAGCACTTTGAGCGAGACCTCCAGCAACAAACCCAGCGTTCCCATCGAACCCGTCATCAAACGAGAAACATCGTAGCCCGCGACATTTTTCATTACCCGTCCGCCAAAACTCAAATCATCTCCCCTGCCGTCAAGCATACGTACACCCAGCACAAAATCGCGCACTGCGCCGGCGAATGCGCGCCGCGGACCGGATAGTCCCGCGGCGACACAGCCGCCGAGCGTGGCGGCAGAACCAAAGTGCGGCGGCTCAAAAGCCAGCATCTGACCGTGCCTGCGCAACTCGGTTTCAAGGTTGTCTAAACGCGTTCCGGTGCGAACGGTCGCTACCAATTCGGTTGGCTCATAGTCCACGATGCCCGTATAGGCTGTGACATCGAGAATGTCGCCATGTTGCCCGATGATACGGTTGCCATAGAAATCCTTGGTGCCGCCGCCGCGTATGTGCAATGGCGCCTTATGTGCGGCGGCGGCGCGAATCGTGTCGGCAAATTGATCGATCATGGTTTGCATTAGCTTGAGCACGCAGCCGGAGAAGATGGAATATGCACCACCCGATCTTCAAAATCTCGGCAACTCCGCAAATTTTTCCGCACCCCGATGTACGTGCATTGCGCCATGTTCGGCGCAACGGCGCAAAGTCGGAACGGCTTTTCCCGGATTCAGCAGTCCTTCGGGATCGAATGCGGCCTTTACCGCATGGAACATTTCGAGTTCCTTGGCCTTGAATTGTGAACACATCTGGTTGATTTTTTCGATGCCGACTCCATGCTCGCCGGTAATGGTTCCCCCGGCCTGAATGCACATTTCAAGTATTTTTGCGCCAAATTTCTCGGTTAATTCAAGCTCTCCGGGCCGATTGGCATCGTAAAGAATCAGGGGATGCAGATTGCCGTCGCCGGCATGGAAGACATTCATGCAGCGCAAGCCGTACTCGGCTGAGAGCGCCTCGATACCGGACAATACACGGGAAAGACTCTTGCGCGGGATGGTGCCGTCCATGCAGTAATAATCGGGTGAAATGCGGCCTGCCGCCGGAAACGCGGCTTTACGCCCGGCCCAGAACCCGAGTCGCTCGGCTTCATCACGGGAAGTTCTGATCTCGATCGCACCGCTCCTCTCCATGATCTCATTGATGCGCCGTATCTCTTCCGCCACTTCCTCAGCCGCGCCGTCGGATTCGCATAACAGGATCGCGGCCGCCTTGAGGTTATAACCGGCATGGATAAACCCCTCTACTGCGTGCGTGGTAAGGCTGTCCATCATTTCCATGCCGGCCGGAATAATGCCGGCGCCGATCACGTTCCCCACCGCGTCTCCCGCCTTGCGTATGTCGTCGAAGGCCGCCATGACCACTTGGGCCGTTTCCGGTCTGGGCATGAGTTTTACGGTGACTTCGGTAACGATACCCAGCATGCCTTCGCTGCCGGTCATGAGCGCCAGCAGATCGTAGCCCGGGGAGTCCATACTCTCGCCGCCGATTTCCAGAATCTCGCCCGCGATGGTTACGACCCGCAATTCGAGGATATTGTGCACTGTGAGTCCGTACTTCAGACAGTGCACGCCTCCCGAATTCTCCGCCACGTTGCCGCCAATGGAGCAGGCGATCTGCGAAGAAGGATCGGGCGCATAATACAACCCATAGGGTATCGCCGCTTCGCTGATCGCGAGATTGCGCACCCCCGGTTGCACCCGCGCAGTACGCGCCGCCGGATCGATTTCCAGTATGCGTTTCAATTTGGCGAGCGACAGCAGGACACCCTCGGCGTGGGGCAGCGCGCCGCCGGACAAGCCGGTGCCCGCGCCACGCGCCACAACGGGGGTTCTCGCGGCATGACATATTCGTAGAATTGCGACCACCTCGTCTTCGGTTTGCGGCAACGCCACGATCATTGGCGCCTGCCGGTATGCCGACAGACCGTCGCATTCATAAGGCCTCACGTCTTCGGTCTCATGGAGCACCATTTCAGGCGGCAGGAAGGTGCGCAGCTTGCTAACCAGTTCGAAGGAATTCATAATCCTAAATCCGGTAGTTGACCGCTCATTTAATAGACCAGCATTATGATTAATAACA
>JAKDLC010000310.1 GCA_030453055.1 Nitrosospira sp. | reverse complement strand
CCTCGGCGCGTAGTTGTCCCGCGCATAATTCGGCGGGGTTGTGGCCGCGTCGGATGCGTGCGGGACTGATTCTGCGGCTGCCGGAGGTTCTGGCGTTGGCGCCTCCTCGGTTACCGCTTCCGTTGTGGGTTCCGTTGTGGGTTCCGTTGTGGGTTCCGTTGTGGGTTCCGTTGTGGGTTCCGCTGTAGCTTCCGCTGTAGCTTCCGCTGTAGCTTCCGTTGTGGGTTCTGTTGCAGCTTCTGTTGCAGCTTCCGTTGTGGCTTCGGATTGTATTATTTCTTGGCCGGGAACTGCCGGCGATACTTTTCGATCCGATAAAGCCGGCGTGGCTCGATCGTTGACAGACGGAGTCTTATGGACGCTTTCCGGGGTATCCGCAACCGCCGTCGTGGATAAATCAACCTCTTCGGGGTCCTGCATCGTCGCCAGCGTGGCAAATGCGTTGAATAGCCGGGCACAATGTCCGCAACGCACATCACCACCGTGCGCCTGCAAATGCAGGGGAGTGACGCGGAAAGCGGTAGCGCAGTCGGGGCAGCGGGTTACCAGCGCCATGGACGTGGTTTTGCAAGAAAACTCAAATTCACCTTCTCGTCCCCGTCAGCAAGGCCCAACCTTCCTGCTCCTCCGCTACATGCATCTTGAACCAGTGCCGATAGGCGTGCTTTACCTCTCCCGCCTGTTCGGCGAGTATGCCGGAAAGCGCGATGCGCCCGCCTTGACGGGTAGCGCGCATCAGTATCGGCGCCAGCATGATCAAGGGATTGGCAAGAATATTGGCAACGACCACGTCTGCCCAGGCGCCCCGGACCGGAGTTGTCTGTGTCGCAAAATCGGCCGTGTGAAACTCCGCGTTCGATTCGTCACATTGGTTAAGCATGGCATTTTGGCGGCTTGCCGCAATCGCTTGCGGATCGATATCGATTCCCACCACATGACTTGCGCCCAGCTTCGACGCGGCGATAGCAAGGATGCCCGAGCCGCAACCATAATCCAGAACATCTTCGCCCCCTTGCAGATTTTCGTCAAGCCAGACAAGGCACAGTTTAGTGGAGGGGTGGCTGCCCGTGCCGAAAGCCAGCCCGGGATCGAGTATAAGATTGACCGCGGCGGGATCGGGTATCTGATGCCAACTGGGGACGATCCATAATCGTGATGATATCTGAATCGGGCCAAACTGAGATTGAGTTATCCGTACCCAATCCTGCTCTTTCACCTCTGCCAGGCGATAGTTGAGCGCGCGGGAAAGTTGAGCGGCTTGTGCCGCGGCGTTCACGATGGAAATTATATCCGCATTCGCGTCAAATAAAGCGGTCAGTTCCGACATGGACCAAATTTCCCCGGAAAATTGTCCGGGTTCGTCGAATAAGAATTGTTCTTGTTCTGTGCCGGCGGCCGCATCGTGCAAGTCCGTTGACAACGCCCCCAGTTCAAGCATCGCATCGCTCAAGGCTTCGGCATGGGCGCTATCGGTTTTTAACGTAAGAGAAATCCAGGGCACGTTGAATTTCAATCCGAAACATCCGGGTTAGCTTGGCTTATTATAATTGGCAAGCTTTTGTTCGAGGTACTGGATGGCCGTGGCGCCATTCAAAAAAGCGGCGTCGGACAACAGATCGAGGTGCAGCGGGATATTGGTGCTGATGCCTTCAACCACCATTTCGGACAGTGCAATGCGCATTCGGGCGATGGCCTGGTCGCGATCATCACCGTAGGCGATCACTTTACCAATCATGGAGTCGTAATAAGGCGGCACCACATAATTGTGGTAAATATGGGAGTCGACGCGTATGCCGGGGCCGCCCGGAGCATGATATTGAGTAATGCGACCAGCGGATGGCGTGAGCTTGTAAGGGTCTTCAGCGTTGATGCGGCACTCGATGGCGTGCCCCTTCAACACAACATCGCGTTGACGAATGTTCAATTTTTCGCCCGCGGCAACACGAATCTGCGCTTGCACCAGATCAATTCCGGTAATTACCTCGGTAACGGGATGCTCCACTTGCAGACGCGTGTTCATTTCGATGAAATAAAATTCGTTTTTCTCAAACAGGAACTCAAACGTTCCTACGCCCCGATAACCAATACGCCGGCCCGCATCGGCGCAGCGGGAGCCCATCTTGTCACGTAACCTGGGAGGAATGTCGGAAGCGGGGGCTTCCTCGAGTATTTTCTGGTGGCGGCGCTGCATAGAGCAATCTCGCTCCCCCAGGTGGATTGCATTGCGGTGCTCGTCAACCAGGATCTGGAACTCGATATGGCGCGGATTTTCCAGAAATTTTTCCGCGTAAACCGTCGGGTTGCCAAAGGCCGCCTGAGCTTCGTTTCGGGTTATTATGACGGCATTCGATAAAGCGGCTTCGGTGTGCACTACGCGCATGCCGCGTCCGCCGCCTCCTGCTGACGCCTTGATGATAATGGGATAGCCGATGGCGCGGATAACCGCCCTGATCTCATCGAGGGACTCCGGCAATGCGCCGTTGGATCCTGGAACACACGGGACGCCGGCTTTTTTCATCGCGTTCTTCGCGCTGACCTTGTCGCCCATCATCCGGATGGTTTCGGGGCGTGGGCCAATAAAGACAAAACCGCTTTTTTCCACGCGCTCGGCAAAATCAGCGTTTTCCGATAGAAAACCGTAGCCCGGATGAATCGCTTCCGCGTCGGTCACTTCCGCTGCGCTGATGATGGCTGGAATATTGAGATAGCTCTGAGCCGATGGCGCCGGCCCGATACAAACGGACTCATCGGCAAGTTTCACGTATTTAGCGTTGGCATCCGCCTCAGAATGCACCGCCACTGTTTTGATACCCATCTCTCGGCAGGCGCGCTGGATACGCAGCGCGATCTCGCCACGGTTGGCTATTAGAATTTTTTCGAACATGCTTACCGAAATGTCTCAGGTGAATTTTGAGGGCAGCGGCCATCTTTTCTATCCGAAGGAAAGCAGCGCCGTGAATTATTCAATTACGAATAGCGGCTCGCCGTATTCTACCGGCTGACCGTTTTCTACCAGAACCGCCTTGATAACGCCGCTCTTGTCCGATTCGATTTCATTGAGCAATTTCATCGCTTCAATGATGCATAGGGTTTCGCCGGCCTTCACCGTCTGACCCACCTCTACGAATGGATTCGCGCCAGGGGTG
>JAKDLC010000309.1 GCA_030453055.1 Nitrosospira sp. | reverse complement strand
CAGGGCCGAACTGTTTACCGGCGACCGGTTGGTCTCGGCCGATCGAATGAAATACCATCAAGACACGGACGAAGTGGAAGCCGCAGGCGGTGTGAGAGTCGAACAACGTGGAGACATCCTCGAAGGCTCACAGCTCAAGTTCAATCTGGCAAGCAAAACGGGGCAATTGAGCGAGCCCAGGTATCGCTTAAAAGATGCGAGCAGCCGAGGTCATGCCGATGCGCTGCTATTTGAAGGCGAGCACCACTATCGGCTTCGACAAGCTACGTATACGACATGCCCCGCTGGCGACAACGATTGGCTGCTGCAGGTGGGCGAACTGGAAATCGACAACGTCAAGAAAAGGGGTACGGCGCGGAAAGTCAAGCTCACGTTCAAGGACACGCCGATACTGTATACGCCCTGGATGGATTTTTCATTCAGCGGGCAGCGCAAGACCGGGTTGCTTGCTCCCGTGGCTGGCTACAATTCCAGGACGGGTCTCGAACTTAGCATACCGTTTTACTGGAACATCGCACCGAACGCTGACGCAACGTTCTCCACGCGAGCGATGTCCCGGCGTGGCGTCGCGTTGAACAGCGAATTCCGCTATCTGGGAGAAAAATCAAACGCCGAGTTGCTGACTGAGGTATTGCCGAGCGATCGTCAAACCGGCGAGACCCGCTATCACGTGGGGTTCAAGCATAATCAGACGCTAGGCGAGTTCTGGCGTACCCGCATCGACTACAACAGGGTATCCGACGATGCCTATTTCCGCGATTTCGGTAATACCATGAATCTGACCTCGCGAGTCAACCTGATGCAACAGGGTGTTGCGGCGTACAACCGCAACCTGGGAGACAACGGCACCTTGAATGTCACTTCGCTGGTACAGCAGTTTCAGACCATCCAGGATCCGCGTGCCAGGGTTGTCTCTCCGTACAAGCGCCTGCCGCAGATCAACATGGTCGCGAACAAAGTCGATGTTTTGGGCGCGGATTTCAATCTTATCAGCAGCTATTCGCATTTTTCCCATCCTACTCTGGTTAGCGGCCAGCGCGTCACTTTCTTTCCCAGCGTCAGCTACCCCATGCGCAACGCCTATGGTTACATTACGCCCAAGGTCGGTGTTCACCACACCACATACGCCCTGGAGTCGTCTGGCGCATCACAGGAAACGGATCCGACTCGCACCTTGCCAATAATCAGCATGGATAGCGGCGTCACGTTTGATCGCAAGACGGAATTTGGCGGAGAACGATTCATTCAAACCCTTGAACCACGGGTCTTCTATCTTTATGCGCCGTTCCGGGATCAAAGCTTTCTGCCCAACTTCGATTCAGCCAGGACGGATTTCAGCTTTGCCCAGATGTTCAGCGTAAACCGCTTCAGTGGCAGCGACCGTATCAACGACGCGAATCAGGTTACGTTTGCGCTCACATCCCGTCTGATAGACCCGGACACCGGCAAAGAGCGCTTGCGCGTCGCCGTTGGTCATCAACTAAGCTTCATAGACCGCCGGATAACGCTGGGCGCGCCTGAAACGCTCCACAGAAGACCTGATTTTGTCGCCGCAATTACG
The DNA here is from genome assembly GCA_030453055.1 of Nitrosospira sp. Lineage (GTDB taxonomy): Bacteria > Pseudomonadota > Gammaproteobacteria > Burkholderiales > Nitrosomonadaceae > Nitrosospira. The sequence goes on along the minus strand of JAKDLC010000309.1, from coordinate 1,599 downwards.
GGCTTTATCACGCCTACGATCACCACCGATTCGAGCGTGCAATTTGACCAGAACAGACTTTTGGCCGACGTGGTGCGTTCAGGCTTGAGCTACCGCCCGGAACCCGGGAGGGTCCTGAATGTTGGCTACCGTTTTACCCGCGACGTACTGCACCAGATTGACGCCTCGTCACAATGGCGATTTTCGGAACGGTGGCAAACCGTGGCGCGTGTGAATTACTCATTGCAGGAGCAGAGAATTCTGCAAGGCCTGGCGGGAATCGAGTATAATGCCTGCTGCTGGTCGTTGCGGTTCGTAATTCAGCATCTGGTCCTTGCCACTCAGAGAACGTCCACGCAGGCTTTTGTACAACTTGAGTTGAACGGGCTGATGCGAGTCGGAATGAATCCGCTACACGCATTGCGGCGCAGCATCCCTGGATACACCCCGGTCGGCAGCCAGGGGGCTGGCACAGTGGATGGACAAGGACAATGACCCGGCTCATAATCTGCCTTCGTTACGCAGACAGTCATGATTTTCTTACCCCACAACCTCAAGCCGAATCCGGCGGTTGAATCGCTCATTTTTCACCCGTCCTTCAGCTCGGTGCTATGATACGCCACTTGATCGTCTCTCCCATGATGGATTCGTTACAACTGCCGAATTCGGGTTAATACGCTTATTTACATGGGCACGAAATATTTGTTACGTCCCCCTGTCCTGCTGGCGATACTGACAGCCGGAATTGCTGTTGTCCAACAGCCCGCCTACCCCGGCTCGAGCGGCATTGAAACCATAGATCACATCGTCGCGGTTGTGAATGAGAGTGTAATTACACGCCACGAACTGGACGAAATGCTCAAGGTCGCCGTTAAACAATTACAAAGCCAGGGTATACAGCCGCCCGCGCCCGCCGCACTGGAGAAGCAACTGCTGGAGCGCGTCATTCTCAATCGCGTACAGTTGCAACTCGCAAAAGAAACCGGCCTGACAATACCTGATGCCGATCTCGACCAGACGATCCGCCGCATCGCTCAGGAAAACAAGATGTCGTTGCCGGAATTCCATAACGCGCTCGAGCGGGACGGAATCAGTTTCAATCAGTTCCGCGACGAAATTCGCGATGAGATCATTTTAGTACGGCTGAAGGAGCGTGAAGTAAGCAATCGGATAAATGTGACTGAAGGCGAAGTGGACAATTTTCTGCAGGCCAAGGAAAACTCGTCCGAGGGTGAGGCTGACCAGGAATACCGCCTTGCCCATATTCTGGTGCAACTCCCGCAACAAGCAGAAGCCTCAAAAATACAGGCCATGCGGCAGCGCGCAGAAGAGGCCATGGCTCAATTGAAAAATGGCGTGGAGTTTGCCAAGGTAGCGGCCGAATTCTCCGATTCTGCCGACGCCACGCAGGGTGGCTTGCTTGACTGGCGCCCCGCTGCGCAGTTGACGAAGAAATTTGCCGAAATCCTGGCACCGATGAAGCCTGGCGAAATAGCTGAGATAATTCAAAGCCCAAACGGCTTCCATATTCTCAAACTAATCGATCGACGCAGTCAAAAAGATGCCGTAACGATGGTGGATCAGATCCATGCTCGGCATATTCTTATTAAGGTCAATGAA
>JAKDLC010000308.1 GCA_030453055.1 Nitrosospira sp. | reverse complement strand
TGCCGGTGCTGACCGCCGGACAACTCCGAAGGATAGTGTTCCATACGGTCAGTCAGTCCCACCATCGACAACGCCAATTCCACGCGTTCCTTCCTTTGGTTGCGCGAAAGGCGGGTCAACAACAATGGCAGTTCTACATTCTCGAATGCGGTCAGCACCGGCATCAGATTATAAAACTGGAAAATGAAACCAACATTGACCGAGCGCCAGTCGGCCAGTTCCGCTTCGGAAAGTGCGGCGATATCGGTCCCGTTAACTTTCAGCAAACCGCTATCGGGTTTGTCGATCCCGGCGATCAAATTAAGCAGCGTGCTTTTGCCAGAGCCGGACGGCCCCATTAAGGCTACGAATTCTCCGAAAATAATGTCAAGGGAGAGGTTGGTCAATACCGGTACAAGCTGTTCTCCGCGACGGTAGCTTTTTGTAAGCCGCCTGATCTCGACAATGGGCACAGAATGGTTTTCCATGCAAACCTCGATGTCTTCTATTTAGCTGCCGCTTTGACCCTGTCGCCATTATCGAGTCCATCGACGGGGCGCAGTATCACCTTGTCGCCAGCCTTGGGGCCTTTCAGAACTTCAACCATATCACCAATTTTTTCACCGGTCTCGATCGGCGTTTCGACCGCCTTTTCGTTTTTCATGATGAATACCACGTTTTTTCCGTTGCGGTGGGTAATGGCGTCGGGCTGCACCACGGTGCGGGCAGAGCGCTGCCCGGCAGTCATTTCTTTTTCCAGAAAAGCAATCTTCGCACTCATTTCCGGCAGAATGCGCGGGTCACGGTCAACGAACCGTATTTTTACCATCACTGTGGCTTTAGCCCGGTCCACTGTCGGTACAATGCGCTGTACCACGCCCCGCAAACGCACGTCGGGTAGCGCATCCAATTGGATTTCGCTGGGCTGCTCGAGCTTCACCCTGGGTAAGTTGGACTCGGATACATCGGCTTCAACTTCCAGCGTATCCATGTCCGCCATGGTCACTACTGCGCCTTTGGCGTCGAGCGCGGAAGAGAAGGGTGTAACCACGTCACCGACATTCGCACTTTTAGTGAGCACCACCCCATCGAATGGCGCGCGGATCAGCGTCTGTTCCACCGCGATACGAGCCGCACGGTGGTTTGCCTCGGCCACGCCCACAGACGCCTCATAACCCCGGACGGCGGCTTGAGCCTTATGGTAGCGGGCGGCCGCCATGTCATGGGCGGATTGCGAAATAAAATCCTTTGCGAGCAGATCACCGCTACGGTTGAAAGCTGCCTGAGCATCGATCAACTCCGCTTGTCCTTGCTGTAAATTTGCCTTGGCTACCTTGACATTCGCCGCCGCTTGCGCCATCGTGGCGCTGACATCGGCGTTCTCAAGCCGCGCGATCACTTCATGTTCGGCTACGCGGCTGCCTTCCGTCACACCCAGCCACTCGACTCGTCCGGTCGCCTTTGACGCCACCGCTGCCTTGCGCTGCGCTACCACATAGCCGGTGGCGTTAAGCAGCGTGAACGATTGGGAAGGATAAGCGGTGGCAACTGTCGCGGACTCCACCTCCATTGTTGCACCGCCATAGAAATAGAAGACCACGAGTAGTATCAATGCCGCAGTGGCGCCAAGCGTGACGATGAGGCGCGGCTGCTTTCCGCGGCTAGCCATACCACCGGCGGCGCCGTTCCGGTCGATTTTTAATCTGGATAGATCTTCGTTTGCCACGACAGCATTCCGGGGTAATTCAACCTGAATCCGGGCGCCCTGTAGCGGATTCACCAAAGCAAAGGTCAAGCGGCGCGGAAAGTTTTTGAGGCCAACGGCGGCGCGCTCGACAGTGCGAACACGGGGGAGTGAGCCAACTTGACGACACTCACTTTCTCAACTGAATAGGTATCGCCTTGCCTGGAAATACTGCTAAATAAGTTTTGTATGCAAGGTGTGGTAATAACAGATGTATTGGCATCCGTATCCAGTGGCTGCGCAGGTACAGCAATAAACGGGCCGCCATAGCACGCTTGGAGGGTTCGTCCGGATGTAATGGAAGCAAAGCCTGTGGAACCAGGTAATGCATGATCCACCGTGAAATCGCGCCTGGTTTTTCGTTCAGATCATTTTCTATATTTTCAGGAATTGACGTTTGAAAAATCAAGCGGCTAAAGTAAATTCCATGGCAAAGCGATCTGCCCAAATGTAGCTGGTTTGCACGTTCTGTTAATTTTTTCCAGAAATCGTGTTCTTTTTTGCTGAAAAATAGCATTAGATCATGAAGATCGAGCAAATCGCGCAGATCGTCCGCAAGCTCGTTGTTCTGAAATAAGTTGACGGCGCAATGAAGCACCATATCCGTGGGGCAGAGAATTCTGTATCCGGAATCGCTGGCTACCACGGACGCTTCAAATAATAACCCGGCATTTATTTTCACTCGGCTTGTCGGTGGCGAGATGGTGTGATGAATATCGACTTCCGTTTCCCTCTCGGTGTGCACCAGCGGTGGTATTTCATGGCTCCATACCCGGTAATAATGTTCATCATAGGCGGAAAGCTTATGATGGTGCACCCATCCTTTTTTCATCAATGCTGATTCAACATCCGCTATGTCATCCTTTGGAACCATGATATCCAGATCGGCATAAATCCGACCATCCGATTCGGGCAGCCTGGCAAGAGAATAGGCGACCCCTTTCAGGGCGACGACCGGTATATCCATACCCTGTAATGCCCACGAGATCCGATTCAATTCCCAATGGGTCAGTTGCTGGAGTTTCTTGGCCTGGATAAGACCTGATCGCAATTGATTGGCTAGCCGCACTGGAATCTGATCCAGAAGACCTCTATTTTTGAGTTCGATTGCCAGGTATCCCAGGAGTTTCACCTTTCGTGCCAGCCTGACCAGCAACTCCCAATTTGCAGCGCTGTATTCAACCAGAGACGAGGGATTAATCAGTGCATTCAATAGCAGCCTGTGATGATGTTGTTGCTTATATGTCATCAGTCAACGTATTCAGTGCGTCTATTGCGCTGTCAAAATCTGAATACATCAGTTTGTAGCAGCGACAACTCCTTGTCAGGTGGGCAACCGCTTGAAAACCCGCCTCCCCCAGCACTTCATAATTGAATGAGTTATTGGCTAAAAGCAGAAAAGCCTCTGAACCGGGAAGAGGGTCCAACCTGAGCACAGCACCCGG
>JAKDLC010000307.1 GCA_030453055.1 Nitrosospira sp. | reverse complement strand
CTGTCTCGCAACCTGCCTCGCCATCATCTCGCGTCCTAATGGATTATCTGGGTTGAAAACCGACAGACAGGATTTTACCCATTTTCCGCGGTAATTGCCGCATCTCCGGCAATACAACCGGCAACAGTGGGATAGCGCAGGTTTACGTGAAGTTCATGCTTTATGCGGGTATTCGCCAGCCGCCGCGATTCCCGCATGAACGACAACATGCCCGGCGAGATGCGTCCCTCGGCTTCTACGCGGGTGATGCGCGGCGGACGCGGCAAATCGAATCGATCCGCAATCAAATCGAAATACTCGCCCATCTTCAGATTCGAGTCGTCGCAGGCATGGTAAATCCTCCCCGGCCTCGCGCGGCGCAACGCGGCAAAAACAATGCGGACAAGATCATCCGCATGGATGTGGTTGGTATAGCTATCCTCCTCCGGTAGCAGCGCCGGCATACATGCGCGCAGGCGGGCGAGCGGCAGGCGGTTTGAGGCGTAAATTCCGGGTACGCGAAGAATCGAAACACTCACGTGATTGCGCAGCCCCCAATTGCGCACCTGTCTTTCCGCATCCACGCGACGCAATGCGCGCCCGGTTTGTGGGTTGACCATGCGGGTTTCGTCTATCCAGGCGCCGTTGCAATCGCCGTAGACCCCACTGGTGCTGATGTAGATAAGTCGTTGTGGTAACATTGCCCCCTTCACCTTTGGCCGCTTTATCAGCGCCGCCAGGAGATTCGCGGTGCGGGTGTCATGTTTGCCATGATCGGGGGGCGGCGCCAGATGCAGCACGGTATGAGCCGTTCCCGCAAGCTTCCCGAGACTGCCCGGGTTGTCGAGATCGCCGATCATTGGCGTAATACCGTGCAAACGCAACAGAGCGCGGTTTTCCGGCCTCCGATACAGGCCCAGTAAGCGGTAACGCGCCTGCAACAGGGGCGCCGCGCGTAAGGCGATGTCGCCGCAACCAATAATTAAAAGCGTTCGTTTCATGGTATTTATCTTGTTTGCCGCCAGCAATTCTTTAACTTCGTTGACTCGCCCGTAACCGGATGTCGCATCGAATCACCATCGAGCCAAGCGGGCACACCTTTTCCGCCCAGCCCGGCGAAACCGTGCTGCAAGCGGCGCTACGCGAAGGTTTCCCGCTTCCCTACGGCTGCCGCAACGGCGCCTGCGGCACTTGCAAGGGCAAAATCATACAGGGAACGGTCGATTTCGGCAGCCATAATGAAAGCACGCTGACGGAAATGGAAAAGCAAGCGGGCATGGCGTTATTTTGCTGCGCTTTACCGTTGTCGGAACTGGTGATCGAGTGTCGCGAAATCGGGGCGATCAGGGATATTAAAGTAAAAACTCTGCCGTGCCGCGTGCACAAGCTGGAACGGGTCGCGCCCGATGTAATGGTTATCTCCCTGAAGCTTCCCACCAATGAACGATTACAGTTTCTTGCCGGACAATATATCGATATTTTCATGAAAAGTGGCAAGCGCCGAAGTTTTTCGCTGGCTAACGCGCCCCATGACGACGAACTGTTGCAGCTGCATGTACGCAACTATCCCGGCGGCACGTTCGCCGAGCATGTGTTCACCCGCATGAAGGAAAGGGACATTCTGCGTTTCGAAGGACCGCTCGGCACATTCTTCCTGCGCGAAGACTCGGACAAGCCGATTATCTTCGTGGCCAGCGGCACTGGCTTCGCGCCGGTTAAAAGCATACTCGAGCACGCCTTTTACGTACGAAATGTGCACGGCAATGAACGCCAAATGGTGCTTTACTGGGGCGCCCGCACTAAAGCCGATCTGTATCTGGCGAATCTGGCGGGAAACTGGCAACAGAAGCACGACAACTTCACCTTTATCCCGGTGCTGTCCGAAGCGTTGCAGACCGACCATTGGAGCGGCAGGACCGGCCTGGTGCATCAAGCCGTGCTGGCGGACTTCGACGATCTGTCTGGATATCAGGTATACGCCTGCGGCACGCCGGCAATGGTCGAAGCCGCCCATACGGATTTCACCCGGTTGCGCGGCCTGCCGGAAGATGAATTTTTTTCCGACGCATTTACGGTTTCGCCAAGCGAAGCAAGGTCTTGACCTAACCCGGCCGTTGGACAGCCGGCGTATGCGGTTTTTTGCAGCGCAGGGCCAAGAACGCTACTCGCTTGCACCCGCCCCGAATGCTTCCAGCCGCTTCAATGCAAGTTCCAGTCCTTTGCTATAGTGATCCTTTGCCAGTTCGGGTCTGCCAATTTTCTCGTTCAACTGCGCCAACATGAGATGGGTTGGATAACCGGGTTCCAACGACAGGCTCGCTTCCAGATAGTTTTGAGCCTTGCCCCACAACTCGCAATGGAAGCAGAGTTTGCCGAGCGCAAGCAACAGACCCGCGTCGTTGGAATGAGACTTAAGCCATGCTTCGGCGCGTTCGATTTGCCTGATCGCATCGTTCCCGAGACACTCCGCATACAGCTCGGCCAATTCGGAATCCCATTGCCTGTCCAGACTTTGCTCGATGATCTGGTGAGCGGTTGCACCATCACCTGTCGTCGTGAAAGCACGGGCGGCGGCGGCAGCCAATTCGCCGTCTTTTTTGTCCGCCGAAGATATCGTTTGCCAATACTCCTTTAGCGCCTGTGGATTCAATACCTTGCTTTTGAGATTTTCAACGTGGGCATTGCATCGTAATTGCCTTATCAGGGCCTTATCGAAGGCGTTACGCTGTTCCAGCTGCCCGAGCAGATCCAATACCGCGTCCCAGGTTTTCGACCGTTGCCGAGCTTTCAATTCCAGCCGCAATACGGCCGTGTGCGGGCGCACTCCCGTGGCGCGCAGGGATTGCAATATTTTCAACGCTTCGTCCGGCCGGCGTTCATCCAGCAACAATTCGGCTTGGGTCACAAGCCGCAGCGCGACTTCCTCCGGCGCGTTATTTTCCGCCATGGCGATAAACTCATCGCGCTGAGAGTACTTTCTCAGTTCGTGTGCGGAACGGGCCGCGACCACGGCGTTAATCGCGCTCGCCACGGAAGACTCCTTCCATTCCAGCGCGGCGGCGGAAGCCTTCTCGGCCTTGGCGTAACGGCCCTCGAAGAATGACCTAAGCCCGTCCAGCATCATTTTTCGCGCTTTTTCACGGCGCCGACGCTGCCGGAATTCACTGACTTCCGTGGGTAATCGCAGGGTG
>JAKDLC010000306.1 GCA_030453055.1 Nitrosospira sp. | reverse complement strand
TTTCGGTGACCGTGAACCTGATTGCACCGATCGCCATGGAAGAAGGTCTGCGCTTCGCCATTCGCGAGGGCGGAAGAACCGTTGGCGCAGGCGTGGTGGCAAAGATCATCGAGTAATAACAGGACCAAGGATAGGGTAGGCATTGAATCGCCGATTCAGGATCCGAATCCTCAACCTGAGGTTTGACTATGCAAAGCCAGAAAATTCGTATTCGTCTGAAAGCGTTTGACTACCGGTTGATAGACAAATCGGCGATGGAGATCGTTGAAACCGCAAAACGCACCGGCGCCGTGGTCAAGGGTCCGGTACCCTTGCCGACGCGCATCGAGCGCTTCGACATATTGCGTTCTCCCCATGTCAATAAGACTTCGCGTGATCAATTCGAGATTCGAACTCATCTGCGCTTGATGGATATCATGGATCCTACCGACAAAACGGTGGATGCCCTGATGAAACTGGATTTGCCTGCAGGAGTGGATGTAGAAATAAAGTTGTGAATCGTGACTGCGAATCTTTTGCGTTTATCAACAAATTAATTGCCGGTCAATTGCAATCGGCGCCTTTTGAGAAAAGGTAATTAAAATGAGTTTAGGACTTGTCGGCCGCAAGGTTGGCATGACTCGCATTTTTACCGATGATGGCGATAGCCAGCCGGTTACCGTGCTTGACGTGTCTAACAATCGAGTCACGCAAATCAAAACCCTTGACATCGATGGCTATTTCGCTGTGCAGGTGACTTTTGGGAAGCGCCGCGCCAGCCGCGTCAACAAACCTTCAGCCGGGCATTTCGCGAAGGCTGCGGTCGAAGCGGGTCATTTGCTCAAGGAATTCCGCGTTACCCAGGAAGTGCTCGTCAGCCTCCAGCCTGGTGAGGTCATAGGCGTGGACATTTTCCAGGCCGGACAGAAGGTGGATGTAACTGGCGCCTCCATTGGCAAAGGTTATGCAGGCGTGATCAAGCGTCATGGCTTTTCCTCGAACCGCGCCAGTCACGGCAATTCAAAATCACACAATGTGCCAGGCTCCATTGGCATGGCGCAGGATCCGGGTCGCGTATTCCCCGGCAAGCGCATGTCGGGGCGTCTGGGAGGCGTAAGACGCACCACCCAGAACCTGGAAGTTCTGCGGGTTGATGCGGAGCGTGGCTTGCTGCTCATCAAGGGCGCAATTCCCGGGTCAAGTGGTGGGGATGTTGTGGTGCGCCCGAGCGTAAAGACCGCCAGGATCAGCACAAAGACGGCCGCCACGAGCGATGCCAAAACAGGCGGGAAAAGCGGCATGAAATCCAGTAGGAAGGCGGGCGCATAATGGAACTCAAGCTCATCAGCGATAACGGTCAGTCAGCCGCAAGCATTTCCGTTCCGGATGTCCTGTTTGGCCGTGATTACAACGAATCTTTAGTGCATCAGGTGGTGACGGCTTATCTCGCCAATGCCCGCAGCGCCAATCGCGCTCAAAAAGGGCGCTCGGATGTCGCTAAATCCACACGCAAGCCCTGGCGGCAAAAGGGCACTGGCCGCGCACGCGCGGGTATGGCTTCCAGTCCATTGTGGCGCGGGGGCGGAAGAATTTTCCCTAACAGCCCGGAAGAGAATTTTAGCCATAAGGTCAATCGCAAGATGTATCGTGCCGGTATCGGCGCCATCCTGTCTCAACTGGTACGTGAAAACCGGTTGTCGGTGGTGGAAAATTTCACCATGGACGCGCCAAAAACCACGATGTTGGTCCGGAAGCTCAAAGACATGGGATTGGATGAAGTCATGATTATTACCGATAGCGTGGATGAGAATCTTTATCTTTCATCTCGCAACCTGCCGCGCGTGATGGTAGTGGAAGCGGGTCATGCCGATCCGGTCAGTCTTATGCGCTTTGCCACCGTGCTGATAACGCGTGGCGCATTGACAAAAATCGAGGAGTTACTTGCATGAGCGCGCAGACATTCAACCAGGAACGCCTGATGCAGGTGGTTCTGGCGCCTCAAATCTCGGAAAAGGCGACTTATGTAGCCGAGAAACATAACCAGGTCATCTTTCGTGTGGTGCAGGACGCTACGAAGGCTGAGATCAAAGCAGCTGTCGAGTTGATGTGGAAGGCTCAAAACATCGAGGTGGAAGGCGTTCGGATGGCCAACATCAAAGGAAAGGAAAAACGTTTTGGCCGTTTCATGGGGCGCCGTAGTAATTGGAAGAAAGCCTATGTCAGCATCAAGTCCGGCCAGGAAATCAATTTTTCTGAAATTGCGCAAGGGGAGGTCAAATAATGGCGCTGGTTAAAGTCAAGCCAACTTCTCCCGGCCGTCGCACGGTAATCAAAGTCGTCAACTCCGGTTTATACAAGGGTGCACCCTACGCCAGACTGGTGGAGAAGCAAAATCATACCGCCGGACGCAATAACAATGGCCACATTACCACTCGTCACATGGGAGGCGGCCATAAGCAGCATTATCGCAGGGTGGATTTTCGTCGTAACAAGGACGGCATCGTTGCCAAGGTCGAGCGACTGGAATACGATCCGAATCGCAGCGCCAATATAGCACTACTTTGCTATGCGGATGGCGAGCGTCGCTACATTATCGCCCCAAACGGCATTCTTACCGGGATGCAGTTGATGAGTGGCGTGGACGCGCCGATCAAGACTGGTAACGCGTTGCCGTTGCGTAACATTCCGGTAGGTAGCACCATTCACTGTGTAGAAATGATGCCTGGCAAGGGGGCGCAACTGGCTCGTTCCGCTGGTACATCGGTTCAACTTCTTGCGCGCGAGGGTGATTACGCGCAACTTCGCCTGCGTTCCGGAGAAATTCGCAAGGTACACGTGAACTGCCGAGCGACCATTGGCGAAGTCGGCAACGAGGAACATAATCTACGCTCGATCGGCAAAGCGGGGGCGCAACGCTGGCGCGGCATTCGGCCGACGGTACGCGGCGTAGTGATGAACCCGATAGACCATCCACATGGCGGAGGTGAAGGTAAAACCGCCGCCGGGCGCCATCCGGTCAGCCCATGGGGTACGCCCGCCAAGGGATTTCGTACCCGCACCAACAAGCGTACAGACGGCATGATCGTGCGCCGTCGTTATTCAAATAAGGGATAATCCTAAATCCGGTAGTTGACCGCTCATTTTTCAATTTTAACATTATGATCTATCAAAGTCTTTTGCATCACTTTACCTTCACCGTGCTGG
>JAKDLC010000305.1 GCA_030453055.1 Nitrosospira sp. | reverse complement strand
GCTTCAAAATGCATGCCTCACCCGTTCGATGGGGGGCGGGTTAAATACTCAATAAGCCAAATTCAAGATGGTTTACGATGTCGTTGTCATCGGTGCAGGTCCGGCGGGTTGTGCGGCCGCCCTCACGTTGGCCAAAGCCGGCCTATCTGCCGGTCTGTTCGACAAGGCTGTCTTTCCCCGTGACAAAACCTGTGGTGACGCCCTGATCCCCGATGCGTTCCAGGCGCTGAAAAAGCTCGGTCTGCTCCAGCGTGTCATCGGAAGTTCATATCCCACGCATGGCATGCGCCTGTTTAGCTGTGATGGCAGCGAGGTTTTGATCCGCGCGCATGGCGCCTGCATGCCGCGTCCGAAATTGGACGAATTATTGTTGAATAGCGCCATCGAGGCCGGCGCCAGATTTCTACCCGGACACGATTTCGCCGGGATGCTCGATGAGGATGAGAAAATCTACCGGGTCGAGTTTGATGCCGGTGGTGAAATCGTCTCTGCGCGGGCGCGTTGGGTGTTGCTCGCAACCGGCGCTCACCCTGCGCCAATCGCGCGCGCCGGCTTGCTGCTGCGGGCGGAATGCAGCAGTTTTGCGGTTCGTCAGTATGTGCGTAACGAACGCCTGGCAAAAGGTTTCAACGAACTGGTATTTGCCTTTGATACCGCCGTCAAAGGCGGCTACGGCTGGGTTTTTCCGGGGCCGGATGCCGTATTCAATATCGGAATAGGATTTTTCGGTTCCGCGCATAAACACAACAATCCACGCCGTCACTACGAACGATTTATCGCCAAATTTCCACTCGCGCGAGAGCTGATGCGAGATGGCGAAATGGTTGGCCCTCTCAAAGGCGCGCCGCTTCGCACGGGTTTGTCCGGCACGCGCTTTGCTGATGGCGGTTTGCTGGGGATAGGAGAATGCATAGGCTCGACTTTTCCTCTTACCGGCGAGGGAATCGGTAAAGCGATGGAAACGGGCATCCTTGCGGCGGAAGCGATCATTGCGAATCACGATCTGAGCCGTGCCGCGGCAGCGCAAGCCTACACACGAAGCATCGATGCGCTCCAGCCCAAGTTTGAAGCCTACCGTAAAGCCGAGTTTTTGTTCAACTGGCCATACTTGAGCAATAAATTGGTCACGCACACGAGCAAAAACGAACATACACGTAGCAAAGTGGAAGGATTGGTTAACGAAACGGTAGATCCCACCTTTTTGTCAACGCTGTCCGGATGGAGGAGAATTTTGTTTCATTGAGTTTCGCGGCATCAAAGCGGCCCTGCCGGTTCTACTCGCTAGACATGATTGCCAGCCGTGGTCAATAGATCGATGTCCGAGGCGGCGAGCGTAAGTTGCGTTGCCCGGACCAGGCTGTCAAGCTGCTGAATATTCGTTGCGCTCGCAATCGGCGCGGTAACGCCTTTGCGAGCGATCAGCCATGCCAGCGCCACCTCGGCCGGCGTGGCCTGATGAGCCGCCGCCACAGTGTCCAGTGCGTCCAGGATGTGTAAGCCGCGATCATTGAGATACTTCCTGACACCCGGACCCCGAACACTCTTTCCCAGGTCGTCATGGGAACGGTATTTGCCGGAAAGGAAGCCGGACGCCAGACTGTAATAAGTGATGACTCCCAGGCCTTCTTCGACGCATAAGTCGCGTAGTTCGCCTTCGTAGCCGCTGCGGTCATACAGGTTGTATTCGGGTTCCACCACTTCATAGCGCGGCAGACCTTTTTCCGATGCAATCGTCAATGCCTGTTTCAGCTGGGCGGCGCTATAGTTGGAAGCGCCTATCGCTTTTACCTTGCCGTCCCGAATGAGGTTTTCGTAAGCGCGCAATGTCTCTTCGACCGGCGTTTCCGGGTCCGGCAAGTGACTCAGGTAAAGGTCAATGTAATCGGTTTGCAAACGGCGTAATGAATCCTCGGCCGCCAGGGCAATGTGTCTGGCTGACAAACCTTTCTTATCCTCGACAGGTTTTGCTCCAACCTTGGTAATAATGACGGTTTTCTCGCGGCGCGCAGGTGAAGCCTTGAACCAGTTGCCGATGATCGTTTCGGATTCGCCGCCCTGGTTGCCCGGCACCCACATGGAGTAGGCATCGGCGGTGTCGATGGCATCGAGGCCCGCCTCTATGAAGCGATCCAGCAGCGTGAAGGCGGTGTGTTGATCGACCGTCCAGCCGAACACGTTACCGCCAAGCACCAGCGGCGCGATTTCCAGCCCGGTAGAGCCGAGAAGACGTTTGTTCATGATGTATTCCTCATAAAAGTCAAGCGGCTACTTTCAAGGATTAGGCGAGATTATTCGCATGAGAGAGCCGGATTTATTTTCTATCCGGGCTGTAGGCTTTGCGTTATGCGCTTTCTTATAACAATGCTGTAAATCCGTGCAGACCTCTGTTCGTTAACGCACTTACGGCGCCACACAGAAATATGGTATTTTCGATTTGATCTGACGAGACGGTATCAGATGCCAATTACCGGAAAATGCCAGCGTGTGGAAGCGTGTGAGGGGCTGAAGAACAACAAGCAACCGAAGGGAACAGGCCATGGTACATATACAAATCTTCTTGTCCACCGTCAGCGCGGAGTTTCGCAGCTACCGCGATGTCTTGCGCCGCGACCTCGATCGTCCGAACGTCACGGTCAAGGTACAGGAGGATTTCATCGCCACCGGCACGGAGACGCTGGACAAGCTCGATGAATATATCCGGGGGTGCAATGCGGTTATCCATCTGGTGGGCGATATGACTGGCGCGTGGGCCAACGCTACGGCGGTGGCGGCAATCGGGCAACGCTACCCGGACCTCGCCGCGCGCCTGCCGGTGCTGAGCCCCTTTCTGGAACCCGGCGCGCCCGCCCTCTCCTACACCCAGTGGGAGGCCTGGCTGGCGCTCTATCACGGCAAGAAACTGATCATCGCCGTGCCGCAGGATGGCGCCCCGCGCGACGAGCGCTACGTGCTAAATGAGGACCAGCGTGCGGCCCAGCAGGCACATCTGGAGCGTTTGCAAATCGTCGGGCGTTACCCCGAAATCCATTTTGCCAGTGCCGACCGGCTGGCGGTGGAAGTAGCGTACTCGAAGCTGCTGGACATCCTCATCTCGGCTGGGTTAATAATGAAACCCGCCAATCTGCCTTACTTAGTTCTCATCCAGAAACGTAAGTCATTGCTGCGAAAAGAAAAAAGGTAAAAAAA
>JAKDLC010000304.1 GCA_030453055.1 Nitrosospira sp. | reverse complement strand
GTCACATCCACCAAACGGCGGGTAAGATAGCCGGAGTTTGCGGTTTTCAGCGCCGTGTCCGCCAGACCCTTGCGTGCGCCATGAGTGGAGATAAAATACTGCAACACGTTCAGTCCCTCGCGGAAATTCGCCGTGATGGGCGTCTCGATGATTGATCCATCAGGTTTGGCCATCAAGCCGCGCATACCCGCCAGCTGACGAATCTGGGCGGCAGAGCCGCGCGCACCGGAGTCGGCCATCATGTAGATCGAATTGAAGGACTCCTGTGTCAGCAGCTTGCCCTTCTTGTCTTGTTTGACTTCACCGGTTAACGGGTCATGCACCGGCTCAACGCCAAGTTGATCCATCATGGCCTTGGCCACCTGGTCACCGGCACGGCCCCATATATCCACCACCTTGTTATAACGCTCGCCCTGAGTCACCAAACCGGAAGTGTATTGAACTTCAATCTCCTGCACCTCCTTCTCCGAGGCGCTGATAATGTCATTCTTCTGTACCGGCGTCAGCATATCGTCCAGACAGATCGAGATGCCCGCCCGGGTAGCGTAAGTAAAACCGGAGTACATCAGCTTGTCAGCAAAAATCACCGTCTCGCGAAGTCCGCAGCGGCGGAAGCTTGCATTGATGAGCTTGGATATTTCCTTTTTCTTGAGCACTTTGTTGATCAGGGGAAAAGGCAACCCCGCGGGAAGAATTTCAGACAGCAGCGCTCGTCCCACCGTGGTGTCATAACGCGTGGTTTTCTCCCCGCGCTCGCCGTCGATGTCCGCCTCATACTCCTTGATCCGCACCATGATTCTGGCGTTCAGTTCAATTACACGGCTCTCGTAAGCGCGCGATACTTCGCTGATGTTGGAAAATGACATGCCCTCGCCGCGAGCCTTGACTTTCTCCCGAGTCGTGTAGTAAAGCCCCAGCACGATATCCTGCGACGGCCCGCTGATCGGTTCCCCATTCGCCGGTGACAAAACATTGTTGGTGGACATCATCAGCGTGCGGCATTCCATTTGCGCCTCCAGCGACAGCGGCACGTGAACCGCCATCTGATCGCCATCGAAGTCGGCATTGAACGCCGCACACACCAATGGATGCAACTGGATCGCCTTGCCTTCTATCAGTACCGGCTCGAATGCCTGGATACCCAGTCGATGCAGCGTCGGAGCCCGGTTCAGCATCACCGGATGTTCCCGAATGACATCCTCCAGAATGTCCCATACTATGGGGCTTTCGTTTTCCACCTCACGCTTGGCCGCTTTTATGGTGCTGGCAATGCCCATTATTTCGAGCTTGTTGAAAATGAACGGCTTGAACAATTCCAACGCCATTTTCTTCGGCAAACCGCACTGATGCAGTTTGAGCTGCGGGCCTACGACGATTACCGACCGCCCGGAATAATCCACGCGCTTACCCAGCAGATTCTGCCGGAAGCGTCCACCCTTGCCTTTGATCATATCAGCAAGCGATTTTAGCGGCCGCTTGTTGGCGCCGGTCATCGCTTTGCCGCGACGGCCGTTGTCCAATAATGAATCGACTGCTTCCTGCAGCATGCGCTTCTCGTTGCGCACGATGATTTCCGGCGCTTTCAGCTCAAGCAGCCGTTTTAGCCGGTTGTTGCGGTTGATGACGCGGCGATATAAATCGTTCAGATCAGAAGTCGCGAAACGCCCGCCATCCAGCGGCACCAGTGGACGCAGCTCGGGCGGCAGTACAGGCAGAACCGCCAAAACCATCCATTCGGGCTTGATGCCGGATTTGTTGAACGCCTCCAGCACCTTCAGGCGCTTGGAGATTTTCTTCATCTTGGTTTCGGAACCGGTCGTTCCCATCTCACGCCGAAGATTATCAATCTCGACACGGATGTTCAGGTTACTCAATAAATCGCGCACGCCTTCCGCACCCATGCTGGCGCGAAAATCGTCACCGTATTCTTCTGTTTTGGCGCGATAGTCGTCATCCGTCAGCAACTGACATCGAGCCAGAGGCGTCATACCGGGGTCAGTCACTACATAAGCTTCAAAATAAAGCACCCGCTCTATGTCACGCAGCGTCATGTCCAGCACCATGCCCAGACGCGACGGCAGCGATTTCAGAAACCAGATGTGTGCCACCGGAGAAGCCAGCTCGATATGCCCCATACGCTCACGCCGCACCTTCGACAGCGTCACCTCGACGCCGCATTTCTCGCAAATCACGCCGCGGTGCTTCAGGCGTTTATATTTCCCGCACAGACACTCGTAATCCTTTACCGGACCAAAGATTTTGGCGCAGAACAGCCCGTCCCGTTCCGGTTTGAACGTCCGATAATTGATGGTTTCCGGCTTCTTCACCTCACCGTAGGACCAGGAACGTATTTTTTCCGGGGAAGCCAGACCGATCTTGATCGAATCGAACTCTTCTTTCTGGGTAACCTGTTTGAATAAATCAAGCAGTGTTTTCATTTGTCACTCCTGTAGGTCAGGGGTCGAAAAAAAATCATCCCGCAAAAAAGCACGGCAACGAAAAAAGAGTATTCAATTTTTCGCCCGTACCGCTACCACAGAATTGCTAATGGCGATCCAGATCGATATCCATTGCCAGCGAGCGGATTTCCTTCACTAGCACATTGAACGATTCCGGCATACCGGCATCGATCTTGTGGTCACCTTTAACGATACTCTCGTACACCTTGGTGCGCCCGTTTACATCATCGGACTTGACGGTCAGCATTTCTTGCAGAGTATAAGCAGCACCGTACGCTTCCAGCGCCCATACTTCCATTTCGCCAAAGCGCTGACCGCCAAATTGGGCCTTGCCGCCGAGCGGCTGTTGGGTTACCAGACTGTAGGGACCAGTGGAGCGCGCGTGCATTTTATCGTCCACCAGATGGTGCAGCTTCAGCACATGCATATAACCCACCGAAACGGGACGGTCGAAAGCCTCACCCGTTCTCCCATCGTATAACGTCACCTGCCCGGATCGCGGAAGACCGGCAAGCGCCAGCATATCCTTGATTTCATGCTCAGTAGCGCCGTCAAACACCGGGGTTGCGAAAGGCACTCCATCTTTGAGATTCTCCGCCAGATCCAGGATTTCCGTATCAGTGAGCGAAGCGATGTCCTCATGCTTACCGCTGGTGTTGTAAATATTGTCAAGAAATTTCCGGATATCGGCAGTCTTGGTTTCGGCCAGCAGCATAAAATAGATCTTTCTGCCCAATCC
>JAKDLC010000034.1 GCA_030453055.1 Nitrosospira sp. | reverse complement strand
GGCGAAGACAACATCGCCGGCGAAGAACGAAGTGCCGGCAAAAAAAACGGCAATCAAGAAGCCAGCTGCGCAGAAGGCCGAGACGAAAACCGTCGCTTCATCCAAAAAGCCGGCAGCGAAGGCCAAAACGCCGACCAAGACGGCCTCTCCGGTCAAGAAAGCTGGAGCCAAGGGGTCTGTGGAAAAAACAGCCTCGGCCAAGAAACCCGCAACCGCGAAAAAAACCCCCGCCAAGAAAGCAGCAGAGAAACCCACGAATACATCCGGCCCGGCCGCTCCTGCTTCCAGCTGGCCGTTTCCACTTTCGGGATCGCGCTCCTAAACTTGACGATCGCCGCTGCGGATTCGCCTATCATTCTTTTCAGGCAATAGGCGAATTCGCAGATTTTATTTATCCCCCAACGTTCTCCGGCAGCCTGCCGGACTGCCGGACGTAACGAAACCTCCCGACCGGGCAAAGTTCCCATACGAAGCAAAAGGCCCGCAAGGGCGCGCGTCAATTTATGAAACATCCGGGCTATGTGGCGGACTCCACACAGGGGACATTTACGCTGGTAAAATTTGATAGACGAGGTTAACATTGACGCTAATTCAAATTTGCAAATTGTGACGGGGTGATTATGGCTTATACGATTCCACAAGCGTCGCGCGATTATGACAATACCTGTATCGTCGAGCGTCCGGATGGATTTTATTGGCATGATAAAAATGAGAGCGAGAGGGTGTTTGGTCCCTTTCCCACATTGCTCGAAGCCATCCACGACATGGAATACAATGCCGAATCAGATTACGAACCGGGAGAAACATTGGAGCAGGCGGAAGAAGAGATCGGTATATCCGGCAGGATGGACTATGAAACCGGCGTGCCTGGCGAAGACTCGTTTCATCATGACAATTAAGGCCGCGTTGGCCTCTGTCCCTTATAGTTTGGTTGATATCCGGCAGGCTCCGCCGGACGGTTTTGAAACAAACCATCATTAGCGATGACAAAAGCCGGTCATTGCTTTGGCGCCGTACCCCGCAGAATGTGAGTCCCCCATCTGCTTCATTAGCCGAAGGTTTCCATGAGCTACCGCGACGAACAGGACACCATGGGCATGGTGCGAGTACCGGCCGCGGCGCTATGGGGCGCACAGACGCAACGTTCCCTGCAGAATTTCAAAATTTCCGGCGAGCGTATGCCTTTGGAATTGCTTCACGCGCTTGCGCTGGTGAAACGTGCGGCAGCGAGCGTAAATTGCGATCTGGGCCTGCTCGACGCGGGCAGTGCAACCGCGATCATTCAGGCCGCCGATGAGGTAATCTCAGGTTGTCACGACGCGGAGTTTCCGCTGGTGGTGTGGCAGACAGGCTCCGGCACCCAGACCAATATGAATATGAATGAGGTGCTGGCGAACCGCGCTTCCGAGCTGCTCGGCGGGGGGCGGGGGGTCGAATGCAAAATTCATCCCAACGATGATGTGAACAAGGGGCAATCGTCCAACGACGTGTTTCCGTCAGCGATGCACGTGGCGGCGACTCGCTCGATCAGTCATCAATTAAAGCCGGCCATCCTTGCACTACGGCAAACGCTGGCTGCCAAGGCGCAGAAATTTTCCGGCATCGTCAAAATCGGCCGCACCCACCTGCAGGATGCGACGCCCCTCACGCTGGGACAGGAATTCTCGGGTTATGTCTCGCAACTGGACCATGGATTGGAGCATATGGAAGCATCGCTTCCGCATTTGTGTGAACTGGCGATGGGTGGCACGGCCGTTGGCACGGGTCTGAACACCCATCCAGAATTCGCGATTCGCGTGGCGGCGGAATTGGCGAGTTTGACGGACCTGCCTTTCGTCACCGCGCCCAATAAGTTTGAGGCGCTGGCTGCCAACGATGCGTTGGTTCATGCGCATGGCGCGCTGAAGACCCTCGCCGCATCCTTGATGAAAATCGCCAACGACATCCGCTGGCTTGCTTCCGGGCCCCGTTGCGGCATTGGTGAATTGAAAATCCCGGAAAATGAACCAGGCAGCTCCATCATGCCGGGTAAAGTCAATCCAACTCAATCGGAGGCGGTAACCATGCTCTGCTGTCAAGTAATGGGTAACGATGTGGCGATCAATATGGGGGGCGCACTGGGCAATTTCGAGCTCAACGTTATGAAACCGCTTATCATTCACAATTTTTTGCAAAGCGTGCGCCTGTTATCGGATGGAATGACAAGTTTCAACGACAATTGTGCGACAGGGATAGCAGCCAACATCGGCCATATTGATGAATTGATGCGTAATTCGTTAATGCTGGTGACAGCGCTCGCTCCCCGCATCGGCTACGACAAGGCGGCGGAAATCGCCAGGAAAGCGCACCGCGAAGGCGCGACGCTAAAAGAAGCAGCAATTGCGTCGGGCCATCTTACAAGGGAGCAATTTGAAGTATGGGTAAAGCCGGAGAATATGACAGGCAGCAAGTAACACGGAATCGGTTTTTCTTCGCCCTTGCTCGTCCCGCTCGTATTAAGGACAGTCTATGACCCACATGAAAGAACAAGAAATTTCCATGCTGCGCGCCGAGATCGAGATGTTGATGAACGAGCGTCAGGGCTTACTCAAAACTACCGGTGCGGCGGCGGTATTTATCGCCAATCTGGATAGTGGCGCGTTGCCGGAAGGTATGTATGAATCGGCTGAAATGCTGTCCAACTGCCTGAATGATCTTCCCGAAGAAACCCTGCGGGATGCGCTGGAAAAGGTAAAGGCGGAGATGGCCGCTGATGAATGAATTTAATACAACCCCCATCATCTCCTAGGGTCGGTCTTGTTTTGACCGGAGGCGGTGCTCGCGCCGCCTATCAGGTTGGGGTATTACAAGCCATCTCCACCATGTTGCCTGAGGGAACACGAAATCCCTTTCCCGTCATTTGCGGCACGTCCGCCGGCGCATTCAATGCCGCCAGTCTCGCGCTTTCCGCCCGAAATTTTCATGAAGGAATACGGCAACTGTCGGCCGTGTGGGAGAATTCTCATGTCAACCAGGCTTATCGCTCTGATCCCATCGGTTTGCTCGAAAACGCCGCGCGCTGGTTGGCTTCGCTGCTGTTGGGCGGATTGGGCAAGCGTAACGCGGTTTCCTTGCTGGACAATTCGCCCCTTGCTGAACTGCTGGAACGCAGCTTGCCGCTGCGCGGTATACAGAGAAGTATCGAAACAGGCGCTTTGTATGCCTTGGGTATTACGGCTTGGGGCTACACCTCCGGACAATCGGTTACGTTCTTTCAGGGCGCGGATCGCATAGCGCCCTGGAAACGGGAACGCCGTATCGGCATCGCGACGCGTATCGAAATCGGGCACCTGATGGCGTCTTCCGCAATCCCGCTTCTCTTTCCAGCGATAAGGCTGAATCGTGAATATTTCGGTGACGGCTCCATGCGTCAGCTCGCGCCTGTCAGCCCGGCGCTGCACCTCGGCGCGGATCGAGTGCTGGTAATCGGGGTGCGCAAGCCTGCCGATACGCAGCCTGAACGGGTCAAGGTGGACAGCTACCCGACGTTGGCGCAGATTGGAGGGCACATTATGGGCAGCATTTTTCTCGATAGCCTGGATGTAGACCTGGAGCGTCTGCAAAGCATTAACGACACGATTCGAATGATCCCGGAAAAGAATTTGAAAAATAACGACATGCCGCTACGCCAGGTCGAGTCGATGGTGATTTCTCCCAGCGTCGAAATCAACCGCATCGCGGAACGGCACGCTCATACCTTGCCGCGCACCATACGTCTCTTTTATCGCGCTATTGGAGCGATGAGGCGCGATGGCTCGGCGCTTTTGAGCTATGTTCTATTTGAGGAACCCTTCTGTCGCGAATTGATCAAGCTGGGTTACGAGGACACGATGCCGCGCAGCTCCCAGATTCTTCGGTTCATCGGCGCCGAGGCAAAGGGTTGAACCTGAATCCGGTAGTCGACCGCTCATCCAATAGAGCACTTCACCCCGTCCAACTACCGGATTTGGGTTGAGCGGACGCTGATATAATTCAAGCATTTTTATCCGACACTTCAAGCTACCTTGTTTTCAAAGAATATTTATGGACGTCAGTAGTCCGCAGTTCTGGGTCGCGGTATTGCAGATCATCGCCATTGACATTGTATTGGGGGGGGATAACGCGATCGTCATTGCGCTTGCATGCCGGCGGCTTCCGGAGAAACAACGAAATCTGGGCATTTTCTGGGGCGTGCTCGGCGCCATAGGCCTGCGAGTGATATTGATTTTCTTCGCTCTTGGTCTCCTGGCGATTCCATTCCTCAAAATCGCAGGCGCGTTACTGCTCTTGTGGATCGGCATCAAGCTGCTTCAGCCTGAACCTGAAGGTGATCAGCACCAGATCGACGCCAGCACGACACTGCTGGGCGCGGTCAAGACCATCATCATCGCCGATGCCGTAATGAGCCTCGATAACGTCATCGCTATTGCCGGAGCGGCCAAGGACAGTATCGGCCTGGTCATTTTTGGTTTGGTGGTAAGCGTACCCATCATTGTCTGGGGCAGCAAATGGGTGATGAAACTCATGGACCGTTTTCCAATCGCCATTGTCATCGGCGCCGGTTTGCTCGGCTGGATCGCAGGGGATATGAGCGTTACCGACGCCATTATCAAGGAATGGGTCAAGGCTAACGCGGCCTTTCTGTATTGGCTGGTTCCAGTCAGCGGCGCGTTGCTGGTCGTCGTCATCGGTAAATGGCTTGCGGCGAGAACGCAGGCAAAGATGGCGCCTGTCGTTGATCTGGCGGATAACAGAAACAAACCGTTATAGCCGCCCGAATCAGCCCCGCGAGTACAATTGCCTTACTTAGTGTAGTGAGTCAGAGATATCGCTACTTAAAAATGACTGGATTGTCGCCATACTGCGTTGCTCGTCGTTGCATATGAATAACTATGCGCCTCCTCGCGCCTTGTCTGACAACAATCTAGTCATTTTTAACATTCCTTCCCGATTTATTTGTTTGAATCGGTTATGTAACGATATCTCTGACTCACTACACTAGGATGAATACAATGTTGAAGTTCCTGTTACCGGTGGATGGCTCCGATACTTCCAATAAAGCGGTCGCAGAATTCATTAAACTGCTCGATTGGTACAAAGAGGAGCCGGAAATTCACCTGTTAAACGTGCAATTTCCGGAGCGCGGGAATGTAACCCTGTTCATTGACAAAAAGAGCATCGACCTCTATCACCGCGAAGAAGGTATGAAGGCGCTGCAAGCCGCGCGTGGTTTGCTCGATCAGGCCGGCGTTGCCTGCCGGTTTCACGTCACGGTAGGGCATCCGGATGAAATGATCATACGTTATGCAGGAGAGATAAAGTGTGACCAGATAGTCATCGGGCCGCGCGGGCTTGGCGCAATAGAGGGTTTGGTGTTGGGCTCGGTAGCCGGTAAAGTCATGCAGCTTTCAACCATACCGGTGTTGCTGATCAAATAGCCGTGCTACTGGTGATGAGTATCGGATAGTAAGAGTTCCAACGGAAAGGAGTTTTATCGAGATGGGGCAGGATCAAAAGGGATTGACTTTGATCGAAACGATGATGATGCTCGCGATTATCGGCATCCTGGCGACAATCGCCATCCCGCCGGCATATCAGGCGTACGAGGACTTCGTGGCCCGCGAACAGGTAATTGAAGCCATCGGTCTTCTGGACGCGGTAAAATCTCCCATTGCCGAGTTTCATGCCGATATGGGGAGATGGCCGACGAACCCGGAGTTTGATGCTTTGGCAACTACCCAGGCTGGAAAATATGTCGCCAGCCTCACACCCTTATCCCTGGCTTCCGGTTTTCAGGTAACCGCAACGTTCAAGAATGCCGGGGTTAGCGCCGCTCTTCTGAAGGACGGGGCTGGCAGGACTCTGGTAGTCGCGACAAAAGATGGCGTGAAGTGGGTTTGCAACGACAATGTCGATCCAGCCACGGGTGTGCCTGGTCTCATGGCGGGTACCGTGCTCGCTCAACATCGTCCCCAGGCCTGCAAATAGTAGGGGAGGGGGTGTTGACGCCTCAAAAGAAAAAAAGGAACATGTCCGTCCGTACCTCCCGTCCAACTACCGGATTAGGATGATAAGAATCGGGAAGAATATATGAACGAATATACCGACCAAATAGCCGAGTACTTTAACCGGGTCCCCATGTGGCCTCTGGTATTGCTTGCCGCGGCAATCGTTTTCGCCGGGATTTACGAGCTGTTTCACCGCAAACGCCTTGCCGCCGCCGCCGATGATTTTCGTTCAGCGATCCTCTCCACGCTCTCTGGTCTGTACCCGGAACCGACTAATTGGCCTAAAAGCATAGACACATACCTCTGCGCCAGATTGCCCGTGATGCAGGAAATTATCGACGACTTCAAGCCTAATGTACGTCAGGAGAAGCTGCCGGCCTATAATAGGGATTGGGATAACTATTATCAATTCTGCCGCACCGGGGTGACGGACGATAAATGCGCTGCGGCGGAACTGAACCCCGGCAAAGAACCAGACCCCAAAAAACAATTTCATACTCTTGTCTCCAATCTTTTACGTTACGCAAGCTGAGAATTTACTTATAATGCAATTTTGGAGTATGGTCCAAAGTCCGGTAGGCTACTGGACAATTCCGCACCGAAGGGATCAAATACGATATGGATAGCAGCCTTCCTTCGTCCATATGGGTAAATGGCGGTACGTCAACCGTTAGTCATAAGGTGCGTTCTACGTTATTGGCATGACTGAAAGGAAACGCAGGGGTGGATACGCAGAGAAACTTCGTTTATTAACCGATTAATATCCCGCTGACACTTTGGAGAAGAAAATGAGAAAATTTTTACCTGTCCTGGCAATGGCTTTCGCAACTACCTTCAGCTTCAATGTCATGGCCGAAAAACATTCGGGTCACGGTGAGCACGGTACCCACTCATCAAAAACCCACGGTGCTGAGGATGCAAAGGCGCACGCCGATAAAGATGAAGCCCATGCCAAGAAAGCAAGAGAGCATGCCGAGGAAGATGAAACCCATGCCAAGAAGGCAAGAGAGCACGCCGAGAAAGATCAGAAAAAATAACTCCGCTGGCCCGCGCCGCAAAGGCAGGATTTGTCCCTGTCTTCGTAACTGTCCATCGCCCGCATCTTTAGCGATGCCGGCAACCACGATGCGCCGGCAGTGGCGGGTAACCTGCTTCGCCGTTCAAGGCGCATGCCTGGCCAATAGCTTGTAGGAGGCGGCCATTGAAATTCCAAACACGACATGCGTAAGGATCGTGATCCAGTCTCGAACTTCGGAGAACCAAGGGAAAACGAGCGTTACGCCATACATATTGACTCCATACAGGATTAACCCGTAAAGCCCGCCCGCGAGTACGGAAGGCATCATCCCAAGGCGGGAAATAAAACACGCCAGAATCAGGCTATAGGTAACAGAAATTACAAAATGAATGCACGTGGCAACTGTCATCACGTGCCAGTCAAAAGTCGCCGGTGGCGGCAGAACCTCCCGTCCCATCACAACTGCCGCCGTCAAGCGCGCGTCTCTATATAATATCCACGGCAGAGCGTCCAGAAAGCCCCACCACAAGGCGATCTGCACCGCCGTCGCAATTATTCCAGCGATAATTCCAGCGGCGATCGCCGCACTCCGGTTCAGTGACAATAGGATAACCTCCGCCGCGGCAATCGTAAAATCCCCTATGTGTGTCAACCCGTATCCGGCAATTGGGGGTCAAAGCACACTACTGGAAACGGATTCGTTCTACAATGGTGGCCAAGCGGTTTGATGGTTAAGGGATTCTTGCGGTCAAATCCTTACTTCCATGGATATTCAATAGCGAGTACGCACTCAACCCATTCATGCAAACGGTAGATTTGACTAACCATTTTCTGATCGCCATGCCTGCCATGGCGGATCCGTTCTTCTCCAAGACGCTCACCTATATCTGTGAGCATAGCGAGCAGGGCGCGTTAGGCCTGGTGGTTAACCGGCCCATTGACCTCACGCTGAAAGATCTGTTCGATCAGTTGGGCATTTCTTTCGATGAGCAGATTCTTGGAGGGCTGCCGGTTATGTTTGGTGGACCGGTACAACTGGATCGCGGTTTCGTGCTGCATCAACCCGTGGGTGACTGGCAATCTACCATGATAGTGAATCATGAAGTGGGGCTCACTACTTCGCTCGATATTTTGCGAGCAATAGCGAGCGGGGAAAGTCCCAAACATTTACTGGTCGCGCTCGGTTATTCGGGATGGGCGCCGGGTCAAATAGAGCATGAATTGTCTCAGAATGCCTGGCTTACCGTGCCCGCATCACCCCGCATTCTATTCGAACTTCCGTCCGAGGAGCGGTTGACGGCGGCCATGCACTCACTGGGTGTCGATTTTTCAACGCTGTCGGATGAGATCGGACATTCCTGAGAATAGCGAGAATGCAAGATCGTGCAGGGGCGATTCTGGCTTTCGATTTTGGCGAGAAACATATCGGTGTGGCGGTGGGTAATCTGGAACTGGGTTTGGCGCACCCCCTTGCCACGGTTAGCGAAGAAAACACGGCGAGGCGTTTCGACAGTATTGGCAGCCTGATAGTCGAGTGGCGGCCAATTCTACTGGTGGTGGGCCTGCCCACGCATGCCGATGGCGGCGAGCACGAGCTGACCCGTCTGAGCCGGCGTTTCGCACGGCGTCTCGAGGGCCGTTTCGGCATTGAAACCGTACTGGTGGATGAACGCTACACTTCGGTTAGCGCTGATGCGGCGCTACGAGAAGCGTGCGTCAACCGAAGAAAGCAGAAGCTTGTGCTGGATCAAGTGGCCGCGCAAATGATATTACAATCTTATTTTGATAAACGAGATGCAACTGCCTGACGCGGAACAACTGCTCGCCAGTCTGACCGGAAGGATACGATCCGATGTTGCCGCCAATACCGCACTGGTGGGAATTTACACCGGGGGCGTATGGCTGGCGGAACGGCTGCACCACGACTTGGAACTTGCGCTTCCCATGGGCACTCTGGACGTTTCGTTCTATCGCGACGATTTTGGCCAAATCGGTCTGCATCCCCAGGTCAAGCCTTCCGGCATCCCGTTCGAGGTGGAAGGCAGCCACATAATCCTGGTGGACGATGTGCTCTACACCGGCCGCACCATTCGCGCCGCCATCAACGAACTGTTCGACTACGGGCGGCCGGCAAGCATCCGCCTCGCCGCGCTGGTGGACCGGGGTGACAGGGAACTTCCTATCGCCGCCCAATATGTTGGCGCGACGCTCAAGCTGCCATCGGATAAAATGTTGGCGCTGGAAAAAGGCATAGACGCAAAATTGAGTCTCAGCCTATATAATCCTAAATCCGGCGGTTGACCGCCCATTTTTCAATTTAGCGTTATGATCTATCAGGACTTTCTGCATCATCTGACCTTTACCCCGCCCAACTACCGGATTCAGGATAACAAAAATTCTTCGGGACAATGAATAACAACCCGCAGCTGAATAAGAACGGCGAATTGCAACATCTTCTCACCACCGAGGGGCTACCGGCCCCCATTCTGCTGCATATACTCGATACCGCTGAATCCTTTGTCGGGGTTACCGAGCGCGACGTAAAGAAAGTCCCCTTGCTACGCGGCAAATCCGTATTCAATTTATTCTTCGAGCCCAGTACCCGCACCCGCACCACGTTCGAAATCGCGGCAAAGCGCCTGTCGGCGGATGTAGTCAATCTCAACATTGCGGTTTCCTCACAATCCAAAGGGGAGACACTGCTGGATACGGTGAATAATCTCTCCGCGATGCATGCCGACATGTTCGTCGTGCGACATTCGCAAAGCGGGGCGGCGCATTTGATAGCGCGCCATGTGCGGCCTGAAATTCACGTTATCAACGCCGGGGACGGTCGACATGCGCACCCCACCCAGGGGCTGCTCGATATGTTCACCATCCGCCATTACAAGCGCGATTTTCATAATCTGCGCGTAGCCATAGTCGGTGATATCCTGCACTCGCGGGTGGCGCGCTCGCAGATTCATGCACTTACCACCCTGGGGACGCCGGAAGTGCGGGTGATCGCACCGCGAACCCTGCTGCCCGCCAAGGTCGAGCGTCTTGGCGTGCATGTTTATCACGAGATGGAGCGAGGACTGAAAGATGTGGATGTGCTACTGATGCTGCGTTTGCAAAATGAGCGCATGTTGAGCGCGCGACTCCCCAGTACGGAAGAATATTTCAAGTATTATGGGCTGACACAGGAAAAATTGGCGCTGGCGAAACGCGACGCCATTGTGTTGCATCCCGGCCCGATGAATCGTGGCGTCGAAATTGATTCCGCCGTCGCCGACGGTAAACATTCGGTGATTCTGTCGCAGGTCACATTCGGCATCGCGGTACGAATGGCGGTCATGTCGATTCTGGCGGGAAATTGACAGGGATATGAGGCTCGTTATCAGGAACGGTCGCGTAATGGACCCGAAAAACGGGATCGACGCCCTTATGGACGTATTCATCGCCGCCGGCAAAATCGTTGCCATCGGCGCCGGGCCGGACGGTTTTCAAGCCAATCGTGAAATAAACGCGAAGGATCTGGTGGTGTGCCCCGGTCTGGTGGATTTGTCGGCGCGCTTGCGCGAACCGGGGCTTGAGTATAAGGCTACGCTGGAATCCGAAATGGAGGCGGCGGTGGCGGGCGGTGTCACCAGTCTGGCATGCTCTCCGGATACCGATCCGCCACTGGACGAACCGGGACTGGTGGAAATGCTGAAGCACCGCGCCAGAAGCCTCCACCAGGCTCACGTCTATCCCATCGGTGCGCTTACTCAAGGTTTGAAAGGCGAACGGCTGACGGAAATGGCTGAATTACGCGATGCGGGCTGCATCGCATTCGGGCAGTCCGACATGCCGTTCACCAGCGCACGAGTGATGATGCATGCAATGCAATACGCTTCAACCTTCAGCTTTGGCGTATGGCTGCGTCCGCAGGATGCGAGTCTCGCCGACGGCGGCGTGGCCCATGACGGTGAAGTGGCGACGCGACTGGGCCTGCCGGCGGTGTCCGTATGCGCGGAAACGGTAGCCCTGTCAAATATTATTCTGCTGGCCAGGGAGACTGGCGCCAGGATACACCTGTGCCGGATTTCCAGCGCGGAAGGGGTGGCCATGGTGCGGGCGGCGCGGCGACAAGGTCTGCCCATTACCTGCGACGTGGCGGCCAATCACCTGCATCTATCCGAAATGGACATCGGGTTTTTCGATTCCAATTGTCATCTCGTTCCCCCGTTGCGAGGATTGAGCGATCGGCATGCGCTACGTACCGGTCTGCTGGATGGCACGATCGATGCGATATGCTCTGACCACGCACCCGTAGACGAAGATGCCAAGTTGCTGCCATTCGGTGAGGCCGAGGCCGGCGCTACCGGTCTTGAGTTGCTGTTGCCGCTTACTTTGAAATGGGCGGCTGAAATGAAGATCCCGCCCGCCGCCGCGCTGGCCAGAATTACCGTGGAACCTGCCCGGATACTGGGCGTGGACGCCGGCCACCTATCGCCCGACGCTGCCGCCGATCTGTGCATTTTCGACCCCGGCCGGTACTGGAAGGTGGAAGCGGCAGTGCTCAAAAGCCAAGGCAAAAACACGCCGTTTCTGGGTATGGAACTGCAAGGCAGAGTAAAATACACCCTGATCAATGGGCACATCGTGCATGAGGGCTAAGCCCGCCATCCGCGATACGTGTCCGCCTGTAGACAGGACATCCGAGATCACCAACATGACAAATCCTCTGCTTGATTTTTCCGGGCTGCCGCGCTTTGCGGATATCCGAACCGAACACATTACGCCGGCGCTGACGCAGTTGCTGGCCGAGAACCGCGCTATCGCTGCCGGCGTGCGTGGCGATTCCGCCATGCCGACGTGGCGGAATTTCGTGCAACCGATGGTGGATGCCAACGAGCGCCTGTCTCGCGCCTGGGGTCAGGTATCGCACTTGAACGCCGTGGTAAATAGTCCGGAATTACGTGAAACATACAACGCCAACCTGCCGCACGTT
>JAKDLC010000303.1 GCA_030453055.1 Nitrosospira sp. | reverse complement strand
GCATAGCTTGTCGATGGGCACCGCCAATACTTTGGCGTCCTCGCCGGCTTCATCGGTCATTTTCAGCATACCCAGCGGCCGGCAGCGCACGACCACGCCGGAGATGAGCGGAACCGGCGAAATCACCAGCACATCCACCGGATCTCCATCCTTTGACAGGGTGTGAGGAATATAACCATAGTTACATGGGTAGTGCATCGACGTGGCCATGAAACGATCCACAAACATTGCGCCGGTTTCCTTATCCACTTCGTATTTGATGGGATCGGCGTTCATCGGTATTTCTATGATGACATTGAAATCATTGGGCACATCACTCCCAGAATTTACCCGGTCGAGATTCATTTGCGTTCCTGTTGCTGATGGCTGAAAAGCGGCTATTATAACTGTGAGTTCGTAGGATTAACTACTACACTAGTGTAGTGAGTCAGAGATATCGTTAAATAACCGATTCAAATGAATAAACCGGGAAGGAATGTTAAGTAACGATATCTTTGACTCACTACACTAGCCATGCGCATGTTGTTGAATTTAACCATTATGGCCGCGATCGCGTATGTTGGAGTGGCGCTGGCGCTGTTCTTTGCCCAGTCGAGCCTTATTTATTATCCGGAAATCGGGCGAAACATCATCGCCGCGCCCGATTATGTGGGGCTTGCCTATGAGTCTGTGGAAATTTCCACAGCCGACGGCGAAACTCTGCATGGCTGGTTTGTGCCGGCCCCTGCCGCGCATGGAACGGTGCTGTTTTTTCATGGCAACGCCGGTAACATTTCCCATCGCATGGAATATCTGCTGATGTTTCATCGCCTCGGTTACAACACGTTCATTTTTGATTATCGCGGCTACGGCCAGAGCAGCGGCTCGCCTTCGGAATCGGGTACGTATACCGATGCCCAGGCCGCATGGGATTATCTTACCCAAACAAAAAATATCCCGCCTGGCCGCATAGTGCTGTTTGGCGAATCCCTCGGCGGTGCTGTAGCGGCGTGGCTGGCGGCGCGCGAAACGCCGGCATCGCTGGTACTGGCTTCTGCATTCACCTCGGTGCCCGACATGGCGGCGAAAATTTATCCCTTTCTGCCGGTGCGCCTGCTGGCCCGTTTCGACTACAACACGATCGAGTATTTGCAGTCTGTTACTCGTCCGGTGTTTATTGCTCATAGTCCGCAGGACGAAATTGTGCCGTTCGCGCACGGCCGGGCGCTATATGAGGCGGCTTCGGAGCCCAAGCAGTTCCTGGAGTTGCAGGGCGGTCACAACAGCGGTTTCATTTTCATGCAGGAAGACTGGATAAAAGCGCTTGGCGAATTTATGGACGCGTCTCTATAATTTCCTTGGAAAGTAGATCATGTTGGTAATAGCTCACCGCGGTTATCACGTCGCGGTTCCTGAAAATACCCTGGCGGCCTTCGAGGCGGCGGTAGCGATAGGTGTGAGCGGCATTGAAACCGACGTGCGCATGAGTCTTGACGGCTTGCCGGTGCTGATCCATGATCGCGTTCTCGCATCCGGACATGCGGTGGCCGATCTTACCCGCGCCGAAATCGAAAGAATCGCGGGTTACGAGGTGCCGACGCTGGGTGAAGCGCTGGAGCACGTTACCGGCATCTTGTGGAATATCGAGATCAAGACGGCAGAGGCGTTGTCTTTGGTAATAAGGGTGGTCGAAAAGCATGAGGCCGGCCACCGTATTGTCGTTACATCATTTCGCCATGATCTGGTCGCGATCTGCGCCTCGTCCCTCAAGGTTAACTGCGGATTATTGATAGCGCATCGGCCGCGAACGTTTGATTCCTTACTGGCCGAACTCGATGGCAATGGCAACCCCAGGATCAACCATATCGTATGGAATTACGACATTCTGGATGAAACGCTGTTGAAACAGACGGCGATGGATGGTTTTCGCAATTTTGTTTATGGTCCGATGACCAAAAACGAACACGACCATTGCCGGGACCTGGGCGTGGACGGCGTGATTACCGACGATCCACTTTTGGCGCAAAACGCGTAGCCTGTTCCGGGCGGAATAGGCTACGGCATTGATCCGACGGGCAAATGGTATGACCCGATACAGACGGTAGCGGCGAGCGCTAAGGAGCAATGCTTATTTGACAATTTTGATAAGCTGGCCCGGAACCGGTTCGCCATCGGGATACTGACCGTTGAGCAAGCGTAAATAGTCTTCCGCATTATTTCCCAGCGGGGATTTCGTGGCCAGCTCGGCGTAACTCATGCCCTTGGTTGCGGTGACGATTCTGATTTCAAGCGGCTTGATGGCTTCTCGCTCCGCATCGGTCAGCGCCCGAAAACTCTCGATCGCATCGGAGATTGCCGGCTGGTAGCGGTTGAATGTGGCGGGAGAATCGCCTTTCCCCGCCAGAAGGTAGGCCTTGTCATCGTAGTAAATCACGCCTGCCTTGAACGGTTCCCCTTTCTGTGTAGTGGAGGTTACGATAGCGACAGGCAGACCATTATTGGTCGTCGATAAAACCTGATCGGGGAATTCAAGGCGAAAGCGTTCGCGGGCAAGATCCGCCGGGGAACCGCGGGGAGTACCGAAAAGACTCAACGCCATCACTGCATCCCCATCGGGGCTGGTCGCCACCACTTCATCGGGCTTATTGCGTATGCGCCAATCGGGCGGAAACGACAACATGAAGCCCATGTCCTTGTGTCGAAACGTATTGTCTCGCACGACGCCCTGGTTGACCGCGTCGCCAAAAATCATGCCGTCGGTTTGGCGCAGAAATTCCGCGCGGCGATCATCCATCGCGTCCAGTTCGATGTATTGGTTTGCTTCGCTAACCACTTCCTGCAAGCGCGTGTCGTGATCGGGGTGCGTGGCGAAAAGGCCATGATAGCGGCGAGGTTCACGGCCTTCCTGCTTGGCGACTTCAGCGTCAAACAGCTCCTGATTTTTTAGCACGCCAATGACTTTGATCATCGCCTGCGGATCGTAGCCGCTTCGCGCAAGATATTCCGCGCCCAGACGATCCGCCTCCAGTTCATGCCCGCGACCATAACCGGAAAGGAGGGCGCTGCCGGTAACGCCCAGAAGACTTTGAATACCTTGCGCCAGTTGCCCGCCCATCTGCGGCAAAAATATTCCCGCCACCAGGCCTCCGACCGTGGCCGCGACATTGGCGGCAGTGGTGGCGCTGTATTGCTGTACGCTATGGCGCGCCGTGACGTGGCCAATCTCA